>JACOTQ010000029.1 GCA_016178255.1 Candidatus Colwelliibacteriota bacterium
ACACTTCCTCCAGGCTCTCCCCCAGGTACATGGATTCTGCAGCAAATTGTCATAAACGATAAAGCTGGCAATATTTTGACGAGCAGCTTCATTGAAACTGGCATTCTGAAACCATTCGAAGTGAAGTAATTACAGTATCAAATGCTCTCCAACCTTTTTATTTTTTCGACCATCGCCTCAAGTCTTCTTTTTGCTTTCTTTGTCTGGCTAATCGCCCACTACACGCTTACCAGACAAAGCAATCCGGATAGAGAACGGGTTTCAACTATTATCGCGCTCACACTGCTTTGCTGGTTTAGCGCAGTTCTATTACTCGCCAAAGCCGGTATTTTTTTGGCCAATCCCCTCTTCGCGCCAGGTATTGTTTTCGGCTTCCTTTTACTTTTTGAACTATTGCGAAGAGCATTCTTCTCGCAAACTATACGGAAAATTGCCTCAGATGCCCCAATGGTTTTCTTAATCACGGTCCAGACCTACAGAATAGTCGGCGTCGGCTTTCTCGCTCTTTACACTCAGAATCTCTTGCCCGCAGCTTTCGCTATTCCATCTGGCTGGGGAGACATCATTATTGGCGCAACCGCACCAACTGTCGCCGCCATCTATTACTTAGGGAAACCCTACGCGCGACGGTTGGCAACCATTTGGAATTACTTAGGCATAGCCGACCTTATAATGGCGATTGGCGTCGGCATATTGGCTTTCTCTAAGCCAGTCCAATTACTACAAACCACTCCTTCAACCGAACTACTAGCTCTTTTTCCCATGGCCACTGTTCCACTTTTTGCCGTGCCTTTGGCATTTTTTCTTCACTTACTATGTTTAAGAATATTAAAGGTCGAAGCGAAGTTTAAAAGTTAGTTTAATATCATGTTTGAAGGAGCATATTTGACGGCGGGCGGACCAATTTTTCTTGGAGCGATGATTCTTCTCACCTTGGTCTTTAATTGGCCTCGCTGGGTCCATTACATTTGGGCAGGTACAGCAATCTTGTGGGGCGTGATGGCCCTAATTTAGCGCGCGGAAGTAGGTTGTGGCCATAAACAAATTTTTAGATTAGACTGCTGACAGGTCCTTATTTGTTCTTCGGGGAGATAACGAAGGAGAAGTGCATATGGACGATGTTTGCAAGTGCTGCGGTGACACAATAGACGTCTTCAAGGGTCGTTTCCGTATCATTCGAGAAAGGAGAGAGTCAGTATACTGTTCATCATGCTTCAACGCCGTTATCAAAGTAAGATTTGAGAGACGGCACAAAAGGAAATTAGACGGGCCACGAGAAGAAACCGCGGAGCCAGTTTATGCCTGGAAGTAAAGACGTTATATCTCCGCGACTTAGAAGGGGTGCGTTGCATAATGCGCCCCTTACCTTTTAACAACTCTAAAAAGAAATATTGACAGCCCAAGGTTTTGCTTTATCATATGTTTACCTATCAGCACATTTATAATTCTATACTCCCATAGTCTTAAAGCCGAGGTCCAAGCAGGATTATCATTATCTAACTAAGCACCACTAAAAATATGAAGATGATTCTAGGAAAAGGCGACACTCACTTCGAGCTTGATGAATTCTTACAGTATTTCACCATTG
Source organism: Candidatus Colwelliibacteriota bacterium (assembly GCA_016178255.1). GTDB lineage: Bacteria > Patescibacteriota > Minisyncoccia > UBA6257 > Colwellbacteraceae > JACOTQ01. The sequence continues at coordinate 1,589 of JACOTQ010000029.1, forward strand.
GGGATTTGGATAAAAAAACTGAAAAGGAAAAGCAACAGGCAGAGAAACCTTGGGTGTGGTACATCGTTGCTCCGTTGTTTAATAGTTTTGGTTAAAAATATTGTGACTGAAAACCATAGCACCCCGAAACCGCCCACAAAGGCGGTTTTATATTATAATTGAATCGTGTTTCCGTTTAGCAAGCCAAGCAATAATAAGAACTGGGAACTTGACCAAAAAGTATTACCCTCTATCACCAGGAACGGTGGCTTGATATCTATTAAAAACATCAGAAACTTCCATTACCGTTCTGAGCTTGTTTACGACATTGATTACTATGATAAAACTTTTTGTCTGGATGAAATTAAGACCGCGACAATCGGCTTTGTGCCGTTCTCTAAAACCATTATCGTTGTCCACGCATTCGTAAAGTTCGACTTCAAAGACAAAAGTCACGTTGTTTTTTCGGTAGAACTGAGGAAAAAGAAAGGGCAGAAGTTCTCATTCTGGAAAAACATCTTGCCTTATTGCGAGATAATGTATGTCATAGCCGACCAACAAGACGTAATAGACCTACGAGTAAAACACAGAGAAAACGAATCAGTGGATTTATATGAACTGAATCTGAAAGCGGGCCAACTGCGACAAATATTTTGGGATATGTGCGTAAGAGCCAATAATATCCATTCTCAACCTGAATTCTTCTCTTTATTCCTTAACAACTGCACCAGTAATTTAATTGACCATCTAAACAAAGCCGCGGATTATCGTATCCCGTGGTTTTACAAACACATCCTGCCTGGATTTCTGCGCAGATATCTTCTAAAAAATAGGTTCGTCGCACGGCAATAAAATAAAGTTTCAGGGCGCTCACGCGATAAACGCTGGAGCGCCCTTCTATCTGTTTGGCAGAGCTCATTGTCGCCGCTTCCTTTCAGCTTATCGTTCACATCCGACTGCCCGAAGGAAGGCGGTTACGTTCATCTCCTTATCGGAGACCGCTTCGAGTAGCTCGAGGACATCTTCTCGAGGCAAATCAATCTTGTAACCTTTCGCCTCGATCTCTTCGAGCGCCTCTCTCGGGGTGATGTGCTGCTGCCAAACACCGACGACGACCTGACTCACTGTCATTGTCTTTATCGTCACCGATTTCACCTCCTCCCCAAAGAACTATATACATTATAGCTAAATCTATGACGTTTTCATTCAGATTTTGATGTTTTTCTGATAACATTAAGTGTATGAAATGGATTGATTTGTCGGTTCCAATTAATGAAAAAATGCCGGTCTATCCTGGCGATCCTGCCGTGAAAATAGAACCCGCGGGCGACATTCATAAAAACGGTTACGAAGACCATTATCTTTCCATAGGCACTCACGCGGGCACGCATATTGACGCGCCTTCGCATATGATTGTCGGTGGCGCGACTCTTGACCAAGTCCCCCTTGAAAATTTTTCCGGCAGAGGAGTATTAATAAAATCAGGGATGAATCTTGGCCTTGAGACGATTGATGGAGTTTCGATTCAAAAAGGTGACATCGTTTTATTCCACACAGGCATGAGCGGCCTTTATCGTGAACCCGAATACTATAATAATTACCCCGCGATGACAGAGGAATTAGCTCGCTACCTTATAGATAAAAAGGTGAAAATGGTGGGCGTTGATATGTGCAGCGTTGACCATGAACCGTTCCCCGTGCACAAAATTCTGCTCAAAGAGAACATCTTAATCATCGAAAACCTGACAAACCTCTCGGCTTTGGACGGATTGGAATTTAGAATACTTGCCTTCCCGCTCAAACTCCAGCTTGACGGCTCGCCGGCAAGAATAGTAGCCGAGATTCCCCAAACAAATTCATAGAATCCTTATGTCATACATAACAATTCTAATTATTGTTCTTGTGAGTGGGGTCTCCATCGAATGGTTTTTCAAAGAACACTTATTTCATTCGTTAAGGGGAAGGATTATCTGCGCGGTCATCGCGTTAGCAAGTATTGCCATATGGGACCTCTACGCAATACCCAGAGGGCACTGGGTTTTTACCGGCCAAGGCATCCTTGGAATCTTTATAGGTCCCATACCCATTGAGGAATTTTTATGGGCATTGTGGGTGCCATATCTTTGGGTAACTATTTATAAAGCGGCGCACATTATTTCAGACAAAAAAAGAAAAGGTAGATAAATATGCAGGAATTAACCATCTTACTTTCCCTGTTAGCCGCGACCATATTTCTCAAAATTAAATTCAGGGAGGTTCTATATCATTCTCAAAGAGAAAGATTCGCGGTCACTTTCATAATTATGGTTATTATGATTTCCTGGGAACGTTACAGCACAACCCGTCAAATCTGGGTTTATCCGGGTACGGGTGGGATAGGCATAGACTTACTTGGATTGCCAATAGAACTATACATCTTCTACCTCGTACTCCCCCATTTCGTATTCATCATTTTTGACCTGGTCCACAAAAGGGAAGATAATGTTGTATAATAAAATTGTGAAGACAAAAGGAAATTTTACCGCCTACGCCATTTTCACATTAGCTGGTCTCTTAGCCACAGTGGCTATTGTCTCGGCTTTCGTCGCTCCCACGGTTGCCCCTGGAACAGGAACCGGAAGTGAATCAATCCTCGGCTCCAGAATCTCCGGCCCCATCGGCGGCAACGCCGCCAACATTAATTTAGCCGGCGTCACCAGTAACAACGTTCTTAAGTGGAACGGCACTAACTGGATAACCTCCGCTGTTCCAGCCATAACCGGAGGCGGCACTCTAAATTACCTCCCTAAGTTCACGGCATCGGGAATTATCGGCAACTCTTTAATCTTCGATGATGGTACAAATGTCGGAATTGGGACGGCGACTCCTGGAGCACCTCTAGATGTCCGGGGATCAAATGATATTGTTGGCAACGCAACATTAAAGATAGCGACAGCTAACGATTCGACGAGGTGGGGATTTAGGATAGGGACTTCTTTAGGAGATTTAAATCTCGATTACTACAATGGGGCATGGGTAGGAACCCCCGCTTTAACAGTTTTGAGGTCAAACGGCAATGTAGGCATAGGGACGACAGGACCCGGACAAAAGCTTACAGTAGCCGGCACTGTTGAAAGCACTTCGGGCGGCTTCAAGTTCCCGGATGGCACGACACAAGCCACGGCGGCCGGTGGTGGCTCCCCCGCCGGAACTATCACGATGTACGGAGGCGGCTCTGCCCCGAGCGGCTGGCTCTTAGCCGACGGCTCCGCGGTTTCCCGCGCTACTTACTCGGCGCTCTTTACCGCTCTCGGCACGACTTACGGGGCTGGCGACGGCTCAACGACTTTCAATGTTCCTGACCTACGCGGACGAGCGCCAATCGGTATGGGCCAGGGAAGCGGACTGACGAATCGGTCATTGAACGACAAAGGCGGAGAAGAAGCGCATATTTTAACCATTACCGAAATGCCGTCCCACAATCACTCAGGGACCTTTGTGCGGTGCGAAGGTTGCGCTCCTCAAAATCAGTCAGGCCCGGGCTATCCCACGAACGCTGGCTACACCACTGGAGGCAGCGTTCCTTCGCAAGGCGGCGGCGCGGCTCACAATAACATGCAGCCTTACATAACACTCAACTTCATCATCAAAACCTAACGCAGAAGCATGGCAAGCAACGACTCGTTAGATAAAATAGAAGCCCCCTCCATCCAAGAACTGAAAAAGTCAGGCAAGCGGCTCAAAGACGCGAACATCGAATATCGGGAAAAGCTAATCAGTCTCGAAAGGTTAGCTCACTGGATAACAAACCAAATCGGCACGATGGGGTTCTTCTTTCTTATTTTCGGCTGGACATTTGCCTGGTTCATTTGGAATATAATTGCTCCTCAAAACATGAGGTTTGACCCATTCCCGGCCTTCGTCCTGTGGCTTTTCATTTCCAATGTGATTCAATTACTCTTCCTTCCTCTCATTATGGTCGGCCAGAATCTGCAAGGCCGACATTCCGAGGCAAGAGCTGAAGCGGAATTTGAAGTGAATACCAAAGCAGAAGCGGAAACAAAGGCCGTTCTTTTGCATCTGGAACGCCAAAACGAACTCATTTCGATGGTAATTAAAAAACTGGACGGCAAGAAATAAAAAGCTATGACGCTTACCGCCCACGCTGTTGTAGGCGTCGCCGCCGCGAGTTTATTCCCATCTCATCCAAAAGCCGCTTTCGCCGCGGCTTTTGTGAGCCATTTCTTAATTGACGCCATACCCCATTGGCATTATTCCGTAAAATCCATCGAAATCGACCATAAAGACCCGATGAACACCGACATGGTTTTCAATAAATATTTCCCGACAGATTTAACAAAGATAGGTTTCGATGCCGCATTGGGATTCTTTACCGCTTATTTGATTTTCCATGACCACCTTAATTTCCCGCTGGGGCTTATTTTAATCGGGACTATCGGAGGCACTCTCCCTGACCCTCTCCAATTTGTTTACTGGAAATTCCGCCATGAGCCCTTTACAACACTTCAAAGATTTCATAAATGGATTCACGCTGACAAGAACTTAGATAATAGACCCGTTTGGGGAATTCTCGCCCAAGCCGCCACTATTCCCGCCGCAATTTTATTGGTAAGATTCATTTGACAATGACTTCTCCGATGGAAGACATTCAAAATGGTCAATATTACGGCCTGGGACAAAGGACATTCTGGCTTTTAATCCTCCGACGCAGCGTTGTCGCCATCCTTTTACTGATTATCGTGGCCTCGCTTATTACCGCCAGAACGCTCATTTCTTCCGATATCGACTCGTCCGCCAGGCTTGATGAAATTTTCAATATTGCCATAGGCTGGTC
>JACOTQ010000001.1:0-2789 GCA_016178255.1 Candidatus Colwelliibacteriota bacterium
ACTATATAAAAAATATGATTACAGGCGCCGCGCAGATGGACGGAGCCATACTTGTCGATTCCGCTGCTGACGGACCAATGCCTCAAACAAGAGAGCATATACTTTTGGCCAGACAGGTTGGCGTGCCAGCCGTGGTCGTTTTCTTGAATAAAGTTGATATGGTTGATGACAAAGAGTTGATTGACCTGGTGGAAGCTGAAATTAGAGAGCTCTTAAAGAAATACGATTTTCCAGGCGACGAAACCCCGATTATCAGGGGCTCCGGTTTAAAGGCTCTTGAGGCCAAATCAGCTGACGATGAAGCCGCTAAGCCTATATTGGAATTGGTTAAATACCTTGACGAATATATCCCAGAGCCGAAGAGAGACATCGACAAACCTTTTCTTATGCCTATTGAGGATATATTTTCCATTGAAGGCAGAGGTACGGTCGTGACCGGCCGCGCAGAAAGAGGCAAGGTTAAAGTCAACGAGGAAGTTGAGATAGTTGGTATGAAACCGACTCAGAAAACCGTTGTTACCGGAATCGAAATGTTCAACAAACTTCTTGACGAAGGTATCGCCGGAGATAACGTTGGAATTCTGCTCCGCGGTTTGAAAAAAGATGACGTGGAGCGCGGTCAGGTTATCGTAAAACCGGGGAGCGTGAATCCGCACACTGAATTTGAAGCCGAAGTTTACATCTTAAGCAAGGAAGAAGGTGGCCGTCATACCCCGATTTTCTCGGGATACAAGCCGCAATTTTACATTAGGACAACAGACGTAACTGGCGAAGTAACTTTCCCTCAAGGAATGGAAATGGTGATGCCAGGCGACACTGTTACTTTGACTATCAAATTGATTGTTGGGGTTGCCTTGGAAGACAAGCAGAGATTTGCCATCAGAGAAGGAGGTAAGACTGTTGGGGCTGGAGTCGTGACCAAGATCATTAAGTAAAAAGTGGCAAAAGCAAAGGAAGAAAATGCTCAAGGGGAGAAACTTAGGTTGCGGATAAAGTCTTACGACAACCGCTTGATTGATAATTCCTGCAAGCAGATAATAGACACTTTGTCTCGCCACGACGCGAAAATTTTAGGCCCAATACCGTTGCCTACCGAGTTCAAGCGATACACTGTTAATAAGTCTACTTTTGTTCATAAGAAATCTCGCGAGCAGTTTGAAATGAGAATTCATAAAAGGCTGATAGACATATTAAAGCCGGTCCCGAAGTTAATCGAGGCTTTACAAGATTTGAATCTTCCGGCGGGGGTGGACATAGAAATAAAGATGGTGTAGAATTTGGCAGCTAAGAGGTATAGCCAAAACACACAAAATAACTGAGGCTGGCCTCAGTTATTTTGTTAGAGTAAAGAGTACCATGGAGAAAACATTTGGCAGAAAATTGAAGATGAGTCAGCTCTTCAAGGACGAGAAAGTCGTACCGGTTACTTTGATTGGAGTGGATACCGAGGGCAGTTTCGAACCTGGTGATTTTGTTAAAGTTGCCGGAACCTCAAAAGGACGTGGTTTTCAAGGAGTTGTAAAACGCCATGGATTTCACGGAGGCCCTAAAACCCACGGACAGAAAAATCGGCAGCGCGCCCCGGGGTCAATAGGCAGTACCGCTCCTCAAAGGGTAATCCCGGGAATGAAGATGGCCGGACGAATGGGAGGAAACAAAGTCACGCTTAGAAAAATGAAGGTCGTTGAAATCGACAAAATAAACAAAATCATCTTCCTTAAAGGGGCCGTACCAGGCACCAGGGGTTCGAAAGTATCAATCTCCAAATAAAAGGTATTATATGATGATAGATGTCTACAACCAAAAAAATGAGAAGGTCGGAACAGTTGAACTACCCGAACGCATTTTCGGCGCTAAATGGAATCCCGACCTGGTTCATCAGGCTTTAAGAGCCCAGATTTCTAATAGCCGAATTAATTTAGCCCATGCGAAAGGACGCAGCGAAGTGAGCGGCGGCGGCAAGAAGCCGTGGCGCCAAAAGGGCACAGGGAGAGCGAGGCATGGCTCAATTAGATCTCCTCTTTGGAAAGGCGGCGGGGTAACTCACGGTCCCACTAAAGAAGAAAACTTTAGCTTAAAAATTAACAAAAAGATGCGCCAAGCGGCCCTTTTTTCTGTTCTCTCTCGTAAACTTAAGGAAGACGAAATTAAACTGCTTGATTCCCTTGTTCTTAAGGAACCCAAAACGAAGTTGTTGGCCGAAATGATGAATGATTCCCTTGGACGTTTAAAGCGTAGCGCGCTTTTAGTACCGGCAGAATCAAATAAAAACATTTATAGGGCCAGTCGCAACATTCCCGGAGTAAAAAGTTTAAGCCCTAAATCTTTGAATGTTTATGATTTGATGAAATACAAGAATATTGTTTTTGATAAAGACGCGGTCGCGGTTCTGGAAAAACATTTCAATGCAACCCAATAATTTATTAATCAAGAAGCCGTGGATTAGCGAGAAGGCAACTGACCTCGCTGAATTTGGTAAGTATGTTTTTTCTGTTGTTCCGGCGGCCGGCAGTAACCAAATTAAGAAGGCCATAGAAAATATTTATGGCGTTCATGTTGTAAAAGTTAATATCTTAAATAAGGTTTCACTGGGCCATAAAACCAAAAAGGCTGTTGTTACCTTGCGTAAGGGAGAAAAAATTGATATTGTCCCTCATTAAACATGAAGAGATATAAACCATACACACCATCGAGAAGGCATATGACTGTAGTTGACTACGGGGTTTTAAGCAAAGTTGCGCCTATGAAGTCGGCTACGGTGGGTTTGAGAGGCAAAGCGGGCAGGAATC
>JACOTQ010000001.1:2801-8420 GCA_016178255.1 Candidatus Colwelliibacteriota bacterium
AGGAAGTGGTTTGAAAAAGCTTTATCGTATCATCGATTTCAAACAGACGAAAATTGATGTTCCAGGGAAAGTTGAGACATTGGAATACGACCCTAATAGGACAGCTTTCATAATGAAAGTTGTCTACACTGACGGTGACAGACGCTATCTTCTCGCGCCGAATTCAATTAAAGTGGGAGACGATGTAATCGCGGCCGCGAAAACAGTCTTAAAAAATGGAAACAGGCTGGCTCTGAAAAATATTCCTGTCGGCTACGGAGTGTATAATATTGAGATAGAACCGGGGAAGGGCGGCCAGATAGTAAGAAGCGCTGGTTCGCAGGCACAAATATTAGCTCACGAAGCCGGTTACTCTCATTTAAAGTTACCATCGGGAGAGGTAAGGAAGATTTTATGGGACAACTTGGCATCTCTTGGCCAGGTATCCAATCCAGACAACAGTCTTGTAACTATCGGCAAAGCCGGCCGGTCTCGGTGGTTAGGGAAAAGACCAACTGTCCGCGGAACAGCTATGAATCCGGTTGACCACCCTTACGGCGGTGGAGAAGGCGTACAACCCAGAGGAACCAAGCGTCCTAAAACCATGTGGGGCAAAGTGACCGGAGGCCACAAGACCAGGAATAAGAAGAAATATTCAACCAATTTAATTGTTTCAAGAAGAATTAAGAAAAAGAAGAAATAGAAATGTCCAGAAGTTCTAAAAAGGGTCCGTATGTTGACGCTAAGCTTTTAAAAAAAGTCTCGCGTGTTCAGGGTGGAGGCCTGTCTGCTGGCGGGGCAGGCAAGACTGTTATCAAGACTTGGTCCAGAAGTTCGGCGGTTTCGCCGGAGATGGTAGGTCTTACTTTCGGAGTGCACAACGGCAAGGATTTTATTTCCGTTTTTGTAACCGAAGATATGGTTGGGCATAAATTAGGCGAATTTTCTCCGACTCGTAAATTCATTAAACATGGAGGGAAAATTCAGAAAGGGCTAGAGCAAGCCGCGGCTGCTAATGCGGCAACGGCAGCTTCTAAAACCGCCCCCGTTACAAAGAAATAATTTTATAAGCCAATGAATAAAGCTAAAGCTGAACTGAAAAATTTGAGAATCGCTCCACGGAAGGTGAGGCGCGTTTCCGATGTTTTAAGAGGGGCGCTCGTTAATGAGGCTTTCGCTCAACTGCAGATGATGACTTGGCGTGCCGCCCCGCCTGTTTATAAACTTCTTAAGTCAGCGGTAGCTAACGCCAAAAATAAAAACATGGATTTAAATAAACTCTTCATAGAGTCTATCATGGTAAACCAAGGACCGATGCTTAAGAGGCATTTGCCAAGGGCGTAATTGGAGTTCAAGATGGTTTACCAGTAAGGATATGCCTCGCTGGCTTGAAGAAGACGAGAATATCAGACGCGTCATTATGGAAAAAATCGGCACAGCGGGGATTGCTGGCATCGAAATTGAGAGAACTAACGATAGGTGCAAAATATTTATCAGAGCCAGCCGGCCCGGTCTCGTTATCGGCCGAGGTGGTAAGGGGATTGAAGACTTAACTAAACTCGTTGAGAAAATCATTAAATCCAAAATTGCGCTTAGTTTGAATGTGGAAGAGTTAAGAAAAACCGAAATTTCCGCTTCGGTGACTGCCCAGAATATCGTAAGCGACTTGGAAAGGAGAATGAAATTCAGACGTACTATTAAGAAACATCTTGATACGATGATGCAGAACAGAATGGTGCAAGGAGCTAAAATAATGGTTGCTGGAAGGTTGGACGGGAATGAAATCGCGAGAACCGAGCACTTATCCAAGGGCAAGCTTCCTCTTTCAACATTGAGGGCCAATATAGATTACGGCGAAGCTACGGCGAATACAACTTACGGAACCATTGGTATTAAGGTCTGGGTTTATAAAGGAGATGTTTTCTAAATATTATGCTTATTCCTAAAAAAGTAAAACATAGAAAGTGGCAGAAAGGCAGGTCCAAAGGCAGGCTTGTTGAGACGCGCGGTACATATGTCGCCTACGGCAATTATGGCCTAAAGGCCATGGAACCGGCGTGGATTGATTCGAGGCAGATCGAATCAGCCAGGCGAACTGTTACGAACTTTACAAAGCGAGGCGGTAAGTTCTGGATAAGAATTTTTCCAGACAAACCGATTACAAAGAAACCGCCTGAAGTTACCATGGGTGGGGGTAAGGGCGCTGTGGAATATTATGTTTTTCCGGTTCGTCCCGGTAGAGTCGTTTTCGAAATAGATGGTCTACCGGAAGACGTGGCAAAAAGAGCCCTTATTTTGGCCGGTCATAAGTTGTCTTTTAAGACTAAAATTGTTGAAAAGTTATAGTTGGCTAAAATGAAAAGCACCGATATTCAAAAATTAAAGGCAAAAACAATCATGGAACTCGAAAAAGATTTGATTCATAACGAAAACCTGCTTCGTTCTTCTAAATTCGATATGGCGAGCGGTAAAATAAAGAACCTATCTTTGATTAGAACTATTAAGAAGGATATCGCGAGAATAAAAACTTTTCTTAACATCAATTCAAATGGGAAAAAATAAAGAAAAACATTACAGACGGGAGAATGGCGTTGTTGTATCCGACAAGATGGACAAAACTGTCGTTGTTGAAGTTGTGCGGACCAAAATACATCCCAAATATAAGAAGCGCTACAATGTAAATTCTCGTTTCAAGGCGCACGATGAATCAAACAAGTATAAGGTTGGCGATAAAGTGGTTATGGAGCAAACGAGACCGCTTTCTAAGGATAAAAAGTGGAGAGTTGTAAGTAAAATTTAACATGATTCAAGAAAGGTCAATTTTGAAAGTAGCAGATAACAGCGGCGCGAAATTCGTTCGTTGTTTCCGTGTTTTAGGTGGATCCAGGAAACGTTATGCCCATTTAGGGGACGTAGTCGTTGCTTCAGTTCAATCCGCAGAACCAAGAAAATCGGTGAAAAAGAAAGATATCGTGAGAGCGGTTGTGGTAAGAACCAAAAACGCCATTAGGCGTGACGATGGAAGTTATATAAGGTTTGACGACAATGCCGTCGTTATCATCGATAAAAAGGAGCCTAAGGCAACGAGAATTTTCGGCCCGATTCCAAAGGAACTTAAAAGTTTAGGTTACGATAAAATCATTTCCTTGGCGCAAGAAGTAGTTTGATTTAAACATGAAAATAAAGAAAGGAGACAAAGTTTTAGTGACTGTTGGCAAAGACCGAGGCAAATCTGGCAAGGTGCTTCACGCAGCCGAGCGCGATCATAAAGTGGTTGTCGAGGGATTGAATCTGGTTAAGAAAAATGTAAGGCCCAAAAAGCAGGGAGAGAAGGGCCAAATAATATCCACCCCTTCGTTTATATCCGCTTCGAATGTCCAGCTTATTTGTGAATCTTGCGGCAAGCCAAGTAAGGTTGGTTACAGACTCAAAGGTTCTAAGAAAGAGAGATATTGCAAAAAATGCAAAGCAACAAATTAGAAAAAATTGTAGTGAGCGTTGGCGTTGGCAGGATGCGTAACAACCCTCAATTCGAAGAAAAAGTTTTACCTGAAATCGTTAAGGAGCTATCTTTGATTATCGGCCAGCATCCGGCGACAAGAGGCGCTAAGAAATCCATTGCCGCTTTTAAAACAAGGGAGGGGGACACGGTGGGTCTTACGGCAACTTTGAGAGGCAAAAGGATGAGGGATTTTCTTTTCAGGCTTACGAATATTGCCCTGCCCCGCGTGAGGGATTTTAGGGGCGTAGATACTAAGAGTTTTGATGCTCGCGGTAATTTGACAATGGGTATCAAAGAGCATACTGTTTTCCCCGAGATAAATCCGGAAACCTCTAAATTTAATTTCGGGATGGAAATTACGATAGTTGGAAAAACAAAGAGCAAAGAAGAGGGAATCGAGCTCTCTAAGACATTAGGAGTGCCTTTAAAGAAAGGATAATTAGAGCATATGGCAAAGAAGTCAGTAGTAGCAAGGTCTAAGAAGGAACCCAAGTATATGAGCCGGGTTGTAAGAAGGTGTTTTAGATGCGGCCGAAAAAGAGCGTATATGAGGGACTTCGGAATTTGCAGAATTTGTTTTAGAGAGTTGGTAAGCCGTGGGCGCATCCCCGGAGTTAAAAAAGCTTCTTGGTAAATGTATATAGATACTTTGGTAAAAGTGAAAAACGCCTTAGCGAGGAAAAGAGACAAAATCAAAATTCCTTATTCCAGGATGGATTTAGAAGTTCTTGAATCTTTGGTTAAACGCGGCTATCTTGAAGAAGTTGTAAGAAAAGGAAGAGGAGCAAAAAGAATCATAGAGATTAGGCTGAAGTACGAAGAAAACGAGAGTCCGGTCATGTCTGGTCTTAAGATTTTAAGCAAACCATCTCATAGGGCTTACGTTGGGTGGCGGGAGATAAGAAAATCTCATCAAGGATACGGCAGCTATTTCCTATCTACTTCCAAGGGTATTATGTCAGAAGCGGATGCCAGAAGGAATAAAGTCGGAGGTGAGCTTTTATTTGAAATTTGGTAATAAAAATGTCAAGAATAGGAAAACAACCAGTTGTAATTCCGGAAGGAGTCTCCGTGAGCCTCCAAGACGGTTTCGTTGAAATTAAAGGCAAAGACTCTACTTCCCGAATTATGGCATTGCCGGGCATTAAAATTGAAATCAAAAGTAACGAGGTTGCTTTTGCGCCTCTTGCTCAAACTAAACAAATTGTAAGCAATTGGGGCACAATGAGAGCGCTTGTAGCTAATGCTGTTAAAGGGGTTGTGGAAGATTTCTCCAAGGAGTTGCTGATTGAGGGAGTCGGTTTTAGAGCCGAAGTTCAAGGTAATGATTTGGTACTAAATATCGGTTTTTCGCACCAAGTTAGGTTTCCTATTCCGGAAGAAGTTAGAATTATAGTTGAAAAGAACGCCATTAAAGTTACCGGACATGACAAACAATTCGTGGGTCAAGTTGCCGCGAAGATCCGCAGTCTTAAAAAACCAGAGCCTTATAAAGGCAAGGGGATTATGTATAAAGGCGAAATCATCAAACGTAAAGCCGGCAAAAAGGCGGTCAGTTCGAAATAATATTATATGAACGTTAAATTAAATATAAATAGAATTAGAAGGGCAAATCGCGTTAGAGCTAAGATTTTTGGCACGGGCGCGCGACCGCGACTGTCCATCTTTAGGAGCAACAGCCATATTTATGCGCAGCTGATAGATGATGAAGCCGGCAAAACCTTGGCTTCAGCTTCGACTAAGGAGCTCATATGATGGAAAGAAGATTTATTAAGAAAGATAATTTCAATGAAGAAGTCATTGATTTGAGCCGCGTGACAAGGGTTGTGGCGGGAGGTAAGCGTTTCCGTTTCAGGGCGACGGTCGTTGTTGGTGACGGAAAAGGAAAAGTTGGCGTAGGCGTTGCCAAAGGGTTGGATTTTGAGCAATCAGTTAACAAGGCCAAAGCAGACGCCAAGAAAAACATAGTTGATGTTAAGATGAAGGGCGTTACCATTCCCCATGAAGTGGAAGCGAAGTTCGGAGCCGCGAGGGTCATAATCAAACCGGCCGTCGTGGGGCATGGTATTGTGGCCGGCGGGTCTCCCCGAGTCGTTTTAAAATTAGCGGGCATTGAAGATGTAACGGCTAAGTGTCTT
>JACOTQ010000002.1 GCA_016178255.1 Candidatus Colwelliibacteriota bacterium
CGGTGGTGACGTAATGGCCGTGCGCGAGAACCGTTGGAGATAGGGCGAATAGTCCCGCGGGGAGAAGCGCCCACCAAGAACCCATAAGCTCCTTACTCCATAAGTAGATGAAAAATATAAGAACCAGAGTTACAAGCATCGGACCCAAGCGAGCCCATCGGATGATGGTGTCCGCGTTGTTGCCGGATTCGTAGAGGAATTTTGTTCCCGCTTCCCATTGACCATTCACGTCGGTTTTCCAGGCGGAACTTTCCAGTGGAAATGTCGGGTTCAAATAAAGAAGCGGAAGGCCAGCGAGCATTTTAATCAATGGCGGATGTTCGGGGTTAAGCCTATAATCTAAATATTTTACGTAGCTGTAGCCGGCGGGTATGTGAGCGAGTTCGTCCATTATCGCCGATTCCTTTTGGGAAACGGAAACCATTATTGAAAACGACGTAATCATTAAAACGGCCAAAATCCAATAAGCCGGATTTTTATATACTTGTGTCATATAATGATTATAACAGAGAAATTATGAATTTATTCTGGACAAAGCACTCCAAGGCCAAAATGAGACAATATAACCTCTCCGAAGCCCGAATCAAAAGAGTTATCAACTCTCCTAAAAGGGTACAAGAAGGCATAGCCGAGCGTACCATAGCTTTGATGCAGCCAGCCGGCACCCTAAAACATCCTTATGAAATTTGGGTGATGCTTCATGATACGCCTAAAAGAAGAAACGTCGTTTCGGCCTGGAAATATCGTGGTGAAACTAAGCCCGGAGAACCTTTGCCTGAGAAGATTGCGAAAGAATTTCGCGAAGCTTCAAAATTTTAGCATAGTATACTACATCACCGATCGGTGATGTAGTATACTCATATTTTTGGTGATATGAGGAGAACATTGAAGCAAGAATTTTTTGGTAGGCCTACTTTGGAAGTCGCTCAAGATTTGCTTGGAAAGTTTTTGGTGCGTCGCTTCCGTGACAAATTGATAGCTTCGGAAATTGTGGAAGTAGAGGCTTATGATGGTTTCAGGGATAAAGCGTCGCACGCTTCAAGAGGGCTCACAGCAAGAAATAAAGTTATGTTTGGTGAGGCGGGTCATTGGTACATCTACTTTACTTATGGAATGCACTGGATGCTTAACATTGTCGTGGGCCCCGAAAATTATCCGGCGGCGGTCTTAATTCGGGGCGTTAAGGGTATTACAGGTCCTGGGAGGCTTACTAAATATTTTAAAATTGGCGGAGGCCTTAACGGTAGAGAATGTTCAAGAAAAAGCGCTCTTTGGATAGAAGATAGGGGCGTTAGGATTGCGTCTAAGAATATGAAACGTACGAAAAGGGTTGGCGTGGATTACGCAGGCAAGTATTGGGCGAATAGAAGGTGGCGCTTCATAGATAGAGAAACCTAATTTTGTTGACTTCAAGATGTGTTTTCTCTAAACTTGGCTTTATAACCCCTATAAGACCAAGGCATAGGGGAAATTTTCGTGTATGAAGTTCGAGATTATATCTAAAAACAAACCGGCTGGAGACCAACCTAAAGCCATAAAAAACCTTGTTTCCGGCTTGAAGAATAACTATAAGCATCAAACGCTTCTGGGAGTTACGGGTTCCGGCAAGACTTTCACGGTCGCGAATGTAATTCAAGAAATACAGAAGCCGACTTTGGTTATCGCTCATAATAAAACTCTGGCCGCGCAACTTTGCAACGAATTCAGAGAATTGTTTCCTAACAATGCCGTTCATTATTTCGTTTCTTATTACGATTACTACCAGCCGGAAGCGTATATGCCCGTCACGGATACCTACATCGGCAAAGAGGCCATGATAAACGATGAGATTGACAAGCTGCGGCACGCGGCGACGACATCGTTGCTTACCAGAAAAGACGTTATTGTGGTGGCTTCGGTTTCGTGTATTTACGGCTTGGGGGCGCCGGAAGTATACAGCGCCAATATTCTACATTTTAAAGTTGGCGATAAGTTGAACAGGAAAGAACTCGTTCGTCAGCTTGTAACGATGCAATTTGGACGTACCACGGCTGATTTGAAACGGGGCACCTTTCGCTTGCGCGGGGATAATTGGGAAATTATGCCGCCCAACGAAGAGGTTATCTATAATTTCAGACTGCATAATGATTTTATTGCCGAGATTTTTATGATTGACCCGGTAAAGGGATTTCAAATCGGCCACACTCCTAAAGTAAGCGAGGTTTTTATTTCTCCGGCGAGGCACTTTATAACTTTGGGCAGGGAGAAAGAAATCGCTTTGGAAAACATTAAAAAGGAGCTAAGCGAGCAATTGAAAATTTTTGAGGCTAACGGGAAGTATCTGGAAGCGGAGCGGCTGGAGCGGCGGACCAAGGCCGATATCGCGATGATTAGCGAAGTGGGATATTGCCATGGGATAGAAAATTATTCGCGGCATCTTTCGGGCCGGAATGCTGGGGAAGCGCCGGCAACTCTTTTAGACTATTTTCCCTCCTCCGCTAAAGCTACCGAGAGCAAGCCTCAAGGCGATTTTTTGATGGTAATTGATGAGTCGCATGTTACTGTTCCGCAATTGAGAGGGATGTACGAGGGTGACGCTTCGAGAAAGAAAACTCTTGTTGAGTACGGTTTTCGACTGCCATCGGCGATTGATAACCGTCCTTTAAAATTTAAGGAATTCGAGGCAAGAATGCCTAACGCAATATACACAACGGCCACCCCCGGTCCTTACGAAATAACTAAAAGTAAACAAATTGTTCAGCAAATTATCCGTCCCACCGGCTTGGTTGACCCTAAAATAGTAATGAGACCGGCTCGAGGCCAGATCGATGATTTGATACCGCGCATTAAGGAAAGAATCGCGGACAAGGAAAGAGTTCTCGTAACCACGTTAACGAAAAAAATGGCCGAAGATTTATCGAGCTATCTTGAGGATTTGAAGATTAAGGTTACCTATCTACACAGCGACGTAAAGACGTTGGATAGAATAAGAATTTTGACCGGTCTCCGCCGAGGGACTTTTGATGTTCTGGTGGGAGTCAATCTTCTCCGTGAGGGGTTGGACTTGCCCGAGGTATCGCTTATTGCCATACTGGATGCCGATAAAGAAGGATTTCTGCGGAGCGAAACTTCTCTAATCCAGGTTATCGGGAGGGCTGCGAGGAACTTAAGAGGGGAAGTCATGATGTATGCGGATAAAATGACTGGCTCAATTGAAAGAGCCGTTCGAGAGACAGAAAGACGCAGGAAAATTCAGCTTGAATACAACGTGAAAAATAATATAACCCCAAAGAGCATCATTAAAGCGATAACCGATATTCTCCCGGTCGAGAAAGTGCTCAAATTGGAAATGGCTCCGATCCCAAAATCAAAATCATCTTTACAAAAACTTATTGGAGAAAAAGAGAGAGAAATGAAAGAAGCGGCCAAGAGATTGGACTTTGAATTGGCGGCTATTTTAAG
This sequence comes from Candidatus Colwelliibacteriota bacterium, assembly GCA_016178255.1. Classification (GTDB taxonomy): domain Bacteria; phylum Patescibacteriota; class Minisyncoccia; order UBA6257; family Colwellbacteraceae; genus JACOTQ01. The sequence continues at coordinate 3,442 of JACOTQ010000002.1, forward strand.
GGATGAATTGAAAGCGTTATCAAAAAGTTCTAAGCAGAAATAAATATGGCGTCCCGCAGCCCTGACGGGTACGGGATGCTCATGTTTATAGATAAATTTAAAAACAGATTTATGTAAATATGGCACAAGATAAAATAATCATAAAAGGCGCGAGAGAGCACAATCTTAAGAATATAAACTTGGAGCTTCCCAGGAACAAAATGATAGTTTTTACGGGCTTGTCCGGTTCCGGAAAATCTTCGCTCGCGTTTGACACTATCTTCGCGGAGGGCCAGAGACGTTATATAGAGTCGCTTTCAGCCTATGCCAGGCAGTTTTTGGGGAAACTGGATAAGCCTGATGTTGATGAAATCGAGGGATTGTCTCCGGCGATATCAATTGACCAGAAAGCGCATTCTTCGAACCCCCGTTCAACGGTCGCGACCATCACCGAGATATACGATTATTTGAGGGTTCTATTTTCCAGGGCCGGCAAGCCGTATTGTCCCATCTGCGGCGAAGAAATCCGCAGGATGACCCCGCGCGAGATGGTGGACGCTGTGGTGAGCTTAGCGGCGCCGGAGGGCAAAATTGTGAAGGAGCTTATGATACTTTCCCCCGTCATAAGAGGCAGAAAAGGAGAATATTACCAGCTGCTTTATGATTTGTTGAGCGCCGGTTTTAACGAGGCGAGGATTGATAATGAATTTAAATCCCTAAGGGAGAGGATAAATATCAGCCGTTATAAACAGCATACGATTGATGTTGTGGTAGATAGGATGAACGCCGGTACGGATTTAGTGAACGATAAAGAGAATCGGTTGCGGCTGGCGGAGGCGGTAGAGAGCGCTTTGAAGCATGGACAAGACGTTTTAACGGTTCTAACTGCCGGGCACGAAGTTAGTTTTTCCGCCAAGTTCTCCTGCCCAAGAGACAATTTCTCTTTTCCCGAAATAGAGCCGCGCCTATTCTCTTTCAACAGTCCCTACGGGGCCTGTCCTACTTGCCACGGTTTGGGAACGGAAAGCGTCTGGTCAGAGGCAATTTGCAAAGATTGTTTGGGGAAGCGTCTCCGCCCGGAGGCGTTAAGCGTTCTTATCGATAATAAAAACATAACCGAAATTTCCGCGCTTTCAATATCAGACGCCCGCGAATTTTTCGGAAAGCTCAACTTAAAGTGGGGCGATAAAGAAAAAGAAATATCGGAGACGCCGCTTAGGGAAATATTAAACCGGCTTAAGTTTATGCTTGACGTGGGGCTCGATTATCTCACGCTTGATAGGCGCGCCGGGACTCTTTCCGGCGGCGAGTCGCAAAGGATTCGGTTGGCTTCCCAGAGCCAACAATCGGTTTGCATCAGCGTGACAATGCCAAGCTTATCAAAACACTCCAAAATTTAAGAGACCTTGGGAATACCATAATCGTCGTTGAGCACGATGAGGAAACTATAAGGGCGTCAGACTATTTAGTTGACATAGGTCCGGCGGCCGGTGTTCACGGCGGCAAGATTGTGGCTCAAGGGCCGATTCCTGAAATATTCAAAGATAAGAGCAAGAAAGGAATCACTTTGGAATACTTACGTGGCGAGGAAAGGATTGAAACTCCACAAAAGAGGCGTGAGGTCAAAGAAAACAGGGATTTCATAAAGCTTCGCGGAGTTACGCATAATAACCTTAAAAATATTAACGTGGATATTCCTCTCCGGAAACTTACCGCGATAACCGGTGTTTCCGGTTCCGGCAAAAGCACCCTGATTTACGATGTTTTGTATAAAACTTTGGCGAATAAGTTTAACGGCGCCGATTATAAAGCTGGTGCTCACAAAGCCGTCTTGGGTCTTGAGTACATCAACCGTGTTATAAATATCGACCAGTCGCCAATCGGCCGCACGCCCCGCTCGAATCCTGCGACCTACATCGGCGCCTGGACGCATATCAGGGACCTATACTCCGCAACCGAAGACGCGAGAATCAGGGGTTGGAAGCCGGGCCGGTTTAGTTTTAACGTGCGGGGCGGGCGATGCGAGAACTGTGAAGGGCATGGTTATCTGGCAATAGAGATGCATTTTTTGCCGACAGTTTATGTTTCCTGCGATGTTTGCCACGGCAAGAGGTTCGACAGGGAAACATTGGAAGTGGAATATCACAAGAAAAACATTTATGACATTCTCAAAATGACCGTTGAGGAAGCGGTTAAGTTTTTTGAGGATATTCCCTGGCTTTATGAAAAGTTAAAAATTTTAAACGAAGTCGGCTTGGGTTATCTGGAACTGGGGCAATCAGCCACAACTCTCTCGGGCGGCGAAGCGCAAAGGGTTAAGCTTTCTTCGGAATTAGGGAAAAGAGATACGCGTAGAACACTTTATTTATTAGACGAACCCACGACTGGGCTTCATTTTGACGATGTTAAAAAATTACTCGAAGTTTTGCAGCGCCTTGTCGACAGAGGCAATTCGGTCATTGTTATCGAACACAATCTTGATGTCATAAAATCCGCCGATTGGGTGATTGATTTGGGGCCGGAAGGCGGAGATAAGGGCGGCAAAATCGTCGCGGTTGGCGCGCCGGAGGATATCGTAAGAACAAGGGGCAGTTTTACGGGAGAGTATTTGAGGAAAGTATTGAAGTGAGCTTGTTAATTAGGTTAGTTGAATGGTTATCAAGGGACTGCGGGTTCTATAAAAAAGAACCGCGGTCGACGGTTCTTTTAAATATTCAGTTAAATATCAAACATATGTCCAGAAGACTTTCTAATTGGAATTTTCGGGAAGTCAGTCGATTTCTTAGGCAGCATGGTTTTGTGCCTCTTAGGGACAGTTATAATAGAGGCTCCCATCATAGGTGGATAAATAAGGAAAACGGTAGAACCCTTGGAATACATTTTGCCACATCGAGGAAATCTTATAGCCCAAGAGGCATACGGAGAGTTATTAAGCATTCAGGTATTCATAAGAGATTTTGGCTTAGATGGGCCAGTGATTTTAGGCAGAATGCTAACGCGCCGAAATTGGATGTATATGTTGCTTAAATAGCCCCGCGAATATTTTGCGGGGCTTTTTGGCGCGGTGAGTTCTGCTTGACGCATTAGTTAAAGTATTGTAATCTCTGCTTTAGTTTTATATAGGTACATTAATAGCTAAATATAAAGCGCTATAGCTCTAGCCAGCTGGCCGCTTTTGAGTCGATGGTTGTTGATGTACTCAGCTTACAGATTAATTTTCATCATCGTAACTAAAACCAGCTTCTATCAACTTGATAGGTTTATCCTATCGAAGTGGCTTGAGGTTGTTGTATTTAATTTATGAAATTAATTAAAATAGATTCACAAGAATGGTACGCCCAACTTGAGCTTGTCAAGTCTAAACTTGATCGATTTCGTCGAATTGATTTCATGGATTTTTTCGCTGTAAAGGCCATATACGGGATTCGTTGTGATCTTGAAAGGCTTGGCGTGACTCTTGAATATATCGGGACTGACGAGGGAGAGTTAGAAAGATTGCGAATTAATGGTTGTAGGTTCAGAGCTAAAAACGCCCTCG
>JACOTQ010000034.1 GCA_016178255.1 Candidatus Colwelliibacteriota bacterium
ATGGAGATTGAATATAAAGAAGGCATGGAATTTGACAAAGGTTACGCCTCTCCCTACTTTGTCACCAACCCTGATCGCATGGAAACAGAAATAAGTGACGCATATATATTGATCACCGACAAGAAAATATCTTCTATTCAGGATCTTTTACCTTTCCTGGAGGGTTTTGTAAAGGTATCGAAAAATCTGGTAATCATTGCCGATGAGATAGATGGTGAAGCCCTGGCAACGCTGGTAGTTAACAAACTTCGGGGAACATTTAACGCTGTGGCAATCAAAGCGCCCGGATTTGGTGACCGAAGAAAAGCCATGCTTGAGGATATTGCCATTTTAAGTGGCGGCAAAGTTATATCCGAAGACATGGGCCGAAAGCTTGAGAATGTCACGGTTGAAGATTGTGGCCGGGCGGAGAAGTTGTGGGCTGACAAAGAAAACACCCGTATCATCGGTGGAAAAGGCGATAAAGCTGCTATAACTGCGCGCATCGCCCAAATCCGCCGCGAGATTGATGAGTCGACGAGTGATTTTGACAAGGAAAAACTCCAGGAGCGCTTGGCTAAGCTTGCCGGTGGCGTGGCAGTCATCAACGTCGGTGCCGCCACAGAAATTGAACTTAAAGATAAATACGAAAATTTAGGCGCCGAATTTTTGAAACAGGCGGCCGAGAAGACCAATGATAATGTAGGAGACGGAACCACAACCTCCGTTGTTTTGGCGCACGCGATGATTGAAGAAGGCGAGAAGGCAATCAGCGAAAAAGGATTTAATGTTATTCACCTCTCTGAAGAATTGAAAAAAGCCAGCGCTGCGGTGATTAAGGGACTTGAAGCGCAGAAAGAAGCGATTGACTCACCCAAAAGGGTGCATGAGGTGGCGACTCTTTCAGCCAAGGACGCGGATATCGGCAAATTGATAGCGGATGTTATGGGAAAGATTGGGGCCGAGGGCGTAGTTACGGTTGAGGACTCAAACACCATCGGCAATTCTTACGAAATGGTTGAGGGTATGCAGTTTGATAGGGGTTATATTTCTCCGTATATGATGACGAATCCGGACAAAATGGAGTCCGTCCTTGAGAATCCGTATATCTTGGTGACAGACCAGAAAATATCCGCGATAAGCGATTTATTGCCATTGCTTGAAAAATTGATACAAGCGGGCAAGAAGGAGCTGGTTATAATTGCCGAGGAAGTCGAGGGCGAGGCTTTAGCGACTTTGGTGGTGAACAAGCTCCGGGGAGTTTTTAGCGCTTTGGCGGTCAAGGCTCCCGGATTTGGCGACCGGAGGAAAGAAATGCTTGAGGATATTGCCTCTATCACCGGCGCGGATTTTATTTCCGAAGATTTAGGCAAGAAACTTGTAAGCGTTGAGGTGAAATCGTTGGGTAAGGCTCGTAAGGTTGTTGCCGATAAGGATAACACTGTAATTGTTGGTGGCGGTGGCGATAAAGCTAATATAGAAAAGAGAATCGCCCAGATAAAATCGCAACTTCAAAAGTCCGATTCCGATTTTGATAAAGAGAAACTTCAAGAGAGACTTGGGAAATTATCGGGGGGGGTTGCTGTTATTAAAGTGGGGGCTCCAACGGAATCGGCGCAGAAAGAACTGAAACAGCGCGTTGAAGATGCCGTGGCCGCGACCCGCGCCGCGATGGAAGAAGGCATAGTACCCGGTGGAGGAATGGCTTTGTTTAATGTGGTTCTTGGTTCTCAAGATTCTCCGTCAACCGAGGTAGCTACGATTCTTCAGAGAACTTTAGAAGCGCCTCTGCGGGCGATCATCGTGAACAGTGGCGAGTCTCCTGATAAAATAGTGGAGGAACTGAAGAAAGAACGAAGCAAGCCCGGGACGGAATGGGTTGGTTTTAACGCGACTACCAATAAGCTCGGAAATCTCAAAGAGGCCGGCATCATTGACCCGTTAAAAGTAACCAAAACCGCTTTCATCAACGCGGTTTCGGTAGCGAGCAATTATTTGACCATCGGCGCGGCGATAACCGATATTCCCGAAGAAAAAAAGAATAACGGTCCAGCCGGTGGAATGCCCGGTATGGGCGGAATGGGAGATTATTAGAAATGAATTACCTTGCTTATGTATTGGTGGCTTTAGGACTTTTAGTCGTCTGGCTTATTTATACCTATAACAAGCTGGTGACCTTAAGGTACAGGGCGAAAGAGGCAATTTCCGATATTGACGTTCAGCTTAAGCGAAGATTCGACCTCATCCCCAATTTAGTTGAAACCGTTAAGGGTTATGTGAAGCACGAAAAGGGTGTTTTGGAAAATGTAACCAAGGCGAGAGCGAGTGTGGCAAGTTCAAACGGCAACCCGCTTGAAAGGGCGCAATCGGAAAATATCCTCTCAAACACTTTGAAGAGCTTGTTTGCCGTGGCCGAGAACTATCCGGACCTGAAGGCGAACACGAATTTCTTGGAATTACAAAGAGAGTTGGCAGATACGGAAAACAAAATTCAGGCTTCCCGCCGCTTCTATAACACCACAGTAATGGATTTGAATACCGCCGTTAGCACTTTTCCCACGAAGCTGATGGCGGACGCGTTTGGCTTCAAGGAAGAAAGCTTTTTTGAGACGGAAAACGAGGACGAAAGGAAGCCGGTTCAGGTTAAATTTTAAAAAGTATACCATATGTCCGACTCGCCTCGGCGGAGCGGGGTCGGACATATGGTATACTCGGCCTCTTTCTTAGATTGTTATGTCTATCTACACTCACAAAGATTCTAATATCAGGAAAACCTGGATGCTGCTTTCTGTTTTCCTACTTGTGGTAATCGGCATCGGCTGGGTTTTTAGCCGGGCGTATAACGACCCGAGTATTTTAGTTTTTGCGGTAATGTTGAGTACTTTGATGAGCGTTATAAGTTACTGGTTTTCCGATAAAATCGTTTTAGGCATGACAGGCGCCAAACCGATTACTCCGGGAAACGCGCCGGAACTCTATAGAATAGTTGAAAATCTGTCTATAACCGCCGGATTGCCCGTGCCTAAAATTTACTTGATTTCCGAGAAAGCTCCGAATGCTTTCGCGACTGGCAGAAACCCGCAACACGCCGTGGTAGCCGTGACCGAAGGATTACTTGAAAAACTTGATAGGTCAGAATTAGAAGGAGTTTTAGCCCACGAACTTTCTCATATCGGTAACAGAGATATGCTTGTTTCTACTATGGCCGTAATTTTAGTCGGTTTTATTTCGCTTTTGGCCGATATGTTTCAGAGGTCAATGTTCTGGGGAGGCATTAGGAATCGCGACAACGACAGAGGGAACGCCGGCACTGTTATTTTTATCTTTGCCATCGCGCTTTCAATACTCGCGCCTATCGCGGCCACGCTTATGCAACTTGCCATTTCAAGAAAGAGGGAGTTTTTAGCGGATGCCTCCGGCGCGCTCCTTACGAGATATCCGGAAGGATTGGCGAAGGCACTGGAAAAGATATCAATGGATTCCACCCCAGTAA
>JACOTQ010000004.1 GCA_016178255.1 Candidatus Colwelliibacteriota bacterium
AAAAATAAAAAGCTATGGCCAAAATATTAGGAATTGATTTAGGTACTACCAACTCGGCGATGGCGGTTGTTAGCGGCGGCGAGCCGATGATTTTGGAAAACGCCGAGGGCAACAGAACCACCCCATCAATAGTATCTGTTTCGAGGGCCGGGGAACGTTTGGTTGGACTTCTGGCTAAGAGGCAGGCGATTACAAATCCCCAGAATACCGTTTTTTCCGTTAAGCGTTTGATTGGAAGAAAGTTTTCCGACCCGGAGGTGGAGCGTGATAAAAAAATGCTTCCTTATGAGATAAAGCAAGGCGCTGAAGGCGGCGTGGAAATCAAAATGGGCGATCGCTGGTATAAACCGGAAGAAATATCCGCTATGGTTTTGGCAAAAATTAAAGCTGATACCGAAGCTAAGTTAGGCGAAGTCATAGAAGAAGCGGTTATAACCGTACCGGCTTATTTTGACGACTCTCAAAGGCAGGCCACCAAAAACGCCGGAGAAATTGCCGGCTTCAAAGTCAGAAGGATTATTAACGAACCAACTGCGGCGGCCTTGGCTTACGGTCTGAACAAACAAAATAACGAAAAAATAGTCGTCTACGACTTCGGCGGCGGAACTTTCGACATATCAGTTCTTGAGGTAGGCGATAACACCGTCGAGGTTAAATCCACCGGCGGCGATACGCATCTTGGAGGGGACGACTTTGATAAAAGAATCAATGAATATCTCATACAAGAATACAAAAAGCAGGAAGGGATAGATATTTCGAAAGACCCCTTGGCTTTACAGAGATTGAAAGAGGCGGTTGAGCGGGCCAAACACGAACTTTCAACTTCACTTGAGACGGAAATTAACCTCCCTTATATTAGTTCCGACGCTTCCGGCCCCAAGCACTTTCTGATGAAGTTAAAAAGAGCCAAACTGGAAGATTTAGTAAAAGACTACATTGGTTAAGAATCTGTTCGGCAAAGAGTCGCATCGCGGCGTGAATCCGGATGAAGTAGTCGCGATTGGCGCCGCGGTACAATCTGGTATTTTCCAAGGAGACGTCAAAGATGTCTTGCTTCTTGACGTTACACCGCTCTCTTTAGGCATAGAAACCCTGGGCGGAGTTTTTACTAAATTGATTGAAAAGAACACAACCGTTCCCACCTCTAAAACTCAAATTTTCTCCACTGCCACCGATACACAGACTTCGGTGGAAATCCACGTGCTCCAAGGAGAGCGTGAATTGGCTGCTGACAATAAAACTTTAGCCAGATTTATCTTGGACGGCATACCACCCGCGCCTCGCGGGGTTCCCCAGGTTGAAGTTACTTTTGATATTGATGCTAACGGTATATTAAGCGTTAAAGCGGTTGATAAAGCGAGTGGTAAGAATCAATCGGTAAGAATCGAAGCTTCAACCGCTCTTTCTAAAGAAGAAATCGAGAGATTGAAAAACGAAGCGGCCGCGCACGCGGAGGAAGACAAAGCAAAGAAAGACCTTATAGAAATCAAAAATCGCGGCGAGGGTTTAATCTATACGGCGGAAAAGGCGCTTAAAGACGCCGGTGATAAAGTTCCCGAAGAAATGGCGCAAGGAGTGAGAAGTAAAATAAGTTCTTTAAACGACGCCTTAAAGACCGATGATAAGAACTTAATTGAATCTTCAATTTCCGGTTTATCGGAGGAGCTTCAAAAAATAGGCGGGTCCCTCTATAATAAAGACGATGCCTAGCGGTTCGTTGATTGATGCTAATTCAGAAGTTGTAGACGGAGATAAATCATTGCTTAAAATAGCTGGTGTTATTGTGGTAGGAATTCTCATCGCGCTTGCTACCGGATTTTTCTTTGATAAAGCCCTCTTTACATACGGCATCCTGTCAGGCACATTTTTTCTTTCTGTTTTCGTTCTTCAGAACTTATTCATCAAAGACTTAGATAAGGTTATTCTTAGTTTATTTCTTGAATCCCTTGGCTTTACGGTGTTTTTTTATCGTGATTTTTCTTATCACCTTGTGGCGGGTTCTATAATCCTCGCGATGCTCCTTTTTTGGGGTTCTTACAAGGCGAGAAAAGAACTTGAGGCAACGGTTAGAATCAGATTCTTCCGCGCATCGCGTTTGGCACTGAATTCCGCTGTACCCGCCATTTTTGTTTTCATGAGCCTTATCTTTCTCGCGAGAGGTACCGTCTTCACGGAAACCAATCTTCAATCACTGTTAGAGTCGTTTTCTCCGCTTATTCGGGGATACGTGCCCGCGTTTTCATTTAGCAAGCCAACTGGAGAATTAATCAAAGATATCGCGTTGGGAAATATGTCAAGCGAGGAACTCGTGGCTTTCAATAAGCTTCCGCAGTCCGCGAGAGACCAGGCGGTTAATAAAACCGTCGAGGAGCTAAGTTTGAGAGTAGAACCATATTTCGGTTCGACTTTCAGCCCAGAAAAATCTCTTTCTCAGAATGTTTACGCCGCAGCGGCCATTAGAATAAATGGCTTAGATGAAAACTCCAGAATGTATTTTACCGCATGGCTTATGTTGTTGATTCTTTTTTCGGCAAGAAGCCTTGTCCCCATAATCCAAATCCCGATTTCAATCTTGGCATTTTTAATTTATCAAATTATACTCGCGACTAACTTCGCGGTTGTACAACTTGAATCCCGAAGCCGCGAAGTATTATTATTAAAATAACTTAAATAATTTTTATGGATTACTATACTATACTTGGCGTTCCCAAAAACGCTTCAACCGAAGAGATAAAAAAAGCTTACAGGAGTTTGGCTCACAAATACCATCCCGATAAACCAGGCGGCGATGAAAAAAAGTTCAAGGAGATAAGTGAAGCCTATCAAACCCTTTCGGACGCGGAAAAACGCGAGCAATACGACCGTTTTGGGCGGGTCTTTGACGGCGGCAACAGCGGTTACGGAAGCCCGGGGATGAACTGGGACATAAATTTCGGCGGCTTTGATAATATGGGAGATTTAGGCGATGTTTTTGAGGCGTTCTTTGAGGGCCTGGGAGTGAAGCCCAAAAGGAAAGTTTACAGGCGTGGAGCAGACCTTGAGATACCGGTTACCGTGAGCTTAGAAGAAGCCAAATTGGGAAAGACCGTGAATTTAGATTATAAAACGATGATTTCTTGTCTTTCTTGCGGCGGTTTTGGTTATTCGACGAAAGAAGGATTAAAGAAATGCGAATATTGTGGCGGCCGGGGTGAAGTCCGTGAATCGAAAAACACTTTCTTTGGTAATTTTATTCAGGTGGTGGCTTGTAAAAATTGCCACGGCGCGGGGCAAATACCGAATAAGGCTTGTGATGCCTGCTCGGGCAAGGGACGAATAAGCGGCGCAAAATCTGCTAAAGTTGAAATAAGGCCTGGCATAGAAGACGGTCAGATTATAAAAATCAAAGGCATAGGTGAAGCTGGGGAAAGCCAGTCCGAGCCTGGAGATCTTTACATAAGAGTTAAGGTGCTCCCTCACGCTAAATTTGAGAGGCGTGGCATTGATTTATACGCCGCCTTGGAAGTTAATATCCTTGACGTATTGCTGGGTAATAAAATTGAATTTAGCGCTTTAGGCGGAGATAAAATTGACTTTAAAGTGCCGGCGGGGCACAATTTGGCGGCAGAGTTTAGAATTAAAGGAGAAGGAATGGATAAGAGCGGCGACCTTATTCTGCGTCTCAACGTAAAAACTCCTAAAAATTTAGGCCCCAAAGCAAAAAAGTTGCTTGAAGAGCTTGAAAAAACCTTGAAAGAAGAGTAACCTTGAGCCTATTAATCCCGCCCATAGCTCAGTTGGTAGAGCAGCTCCCTTTTAAGGAGATGGTCCCAGGTTCAATTCCTGGTGGGCGGACCATGAGCCCACGAGGAATTGAACGGGGAGGGGGTCGGGGAAACGAGAGTTTCCCCGTGGTGGAAGTTCTTGAAACCGCAAGGTTTCAAAAAGCGAGTGGATAC
>JACOTQ010000005.1 GCA_016178255.1 Candidatus Colwelliibacteriota bacterium
GAATAGTCATCGCAACAGGTACCGTACACGATGAAACCGCCAATCCCTATTACAAACAGCATAGCAATGGCAATAAGTATTTTCATATTCCTGTAGCGCTACGCAAGCTAATAACGGCAACTTACATAGGCGCTGGATATTATTATGTTAAGGAAAAAGCGTGCTCGACCTAGCACGCCTCGAGGATACGATAAAAATTGAGCTGAGTCAAGTAGTAACTGGAGTGCATTATTTAAATCAAAAGAAAACAGCCATCTTCAAAGGATGGCTGTTAGCGCTCTTCATAGAAGAACGGGAATAACGTTAATACCTCAAGGTATTGCCAGACACGAAATTATATGTATCCGGCAGATATACCTGAAAGGTGTCGTTAGCTATAGCCGCGGAAGTATCTACGGTTACTGCTAACTTCAATACTTGGCCAGCAGTTACGGAGTAAGGAGTGTCAAAGGTTACTGATGATACAGAACCAGTGGTAACCCCCGACCAGTTAGTACCAGTCCCGAGCAATGTTCCTAAGCTACCAGAACTGTAGTCGTACACTTTGGGCTTGGCCGAAACAGCCAGTCTGGTGCCAATATTACCTGCACGGGCAAGAGTTATGCCCTTAAGCGAGGCTACACCATCATTCGAAGCTGCAACATTGAACACTGCAACTACCTGACGCACAGAGCCAGCTACGATGCCAGAAGCTCCAGGAGATGAAGCATCGAGCGCGACTGCTGGTTCAACATCGTGAACCTGGTAGGGCTTATTACCCGACACGACAATCGTGTTGTAATTTGGATTGTCACCAATCGGAAACCCTGCGTTCGTATCACCAGCCAGATTTATCGCGTGTGTCGCTAACAAATCTGCGCCAGTTGAAACACCGGTAGCCGTAACATCGTAGTCGTTCTTGATTATGAACTGACTGGTCTTTGTAGGGCCGTTTACGACATCAACGGCAATAACGACAGTTTTATTCTGGCCCTTCGAAATCTTAAGGGCTGGTGACAAGTTAAAAGTTACATACTTGCCTTCAATCTTAGCTACTGTAGCCAAAACCGTACCATCGTTGTCGTTCCCGAGCTTTAAGTTTACTAAGTCGCCCTCGTTAGCATCGCCATTGTTGTAGAAGCGGAGCATGGTGATATTCACATCATCCTTGCCTCCAGTTTCGTAGATTTTAAACTTAGAAACTTGGTAATCCTTGCTTCCAATGTCAACGGTTCTTGCCGCGACGGAGATTGTTACGGCATCGATGTCTACCGCTCCTAAGGTGTTGCTTCTCTGAACACTGCTTCCCCAAATTATTGATAGAAGCAGTAAACTGAAGACAAAAGCCACGCCTATCAATAGTATGTTTCTCATACATTTCCTATTACCTGAACCTTTATCGCCAATTATTTCTAAAAAGCGATAAAAATCAGATAATGAATTAAGTTTGTAAAGAGCTGATTAAAGCTTACTTTTACTGTAACATGAAACTTACGATTTGTCAATAGAACGTAAAACGAGGCAAATTACAAAGTCTACGATTGAGGAATTACGAGTATTTACTTATTTCTTATATCTATCTCTTGCCCAAGTGAAAGTTTTGACTAAAGCTATTAGGCCAACAACAGTAGCGCTGGGCCAAAAAATGAAGAAACCAAAGAATATAGTAATAACTCCACTAAAATTAGGGTCGCTAAAATCGTCTTCTGCCAATCCTATTAAATATGGAATAACACATAATACTAAACTTATACCCCACCAAATTAATAAATCTTTCCCAGAGCTCTTATTAGAAATCCATGCGGTAGGTATAGGAGGTGGTAACACGAGGTTTTTGTCCCTTAAACTATTTTTACCATCCACCACATCAAACCCCACGCGGACATCTTCTTCTTTGTGGCCAGCATTCAAAAGCGTGGCTTTTATATCAGTATCGCTGTGGCCGAGCTCGCGGGATTTTCTGATGTAGTCAACTGTTTTTTGGTCCATATTGTTTATAATAACATCCCCGCTACGTTTTGAATATGTTTAATCAGGGTAGTCACATACCCCCACTCGTTGTCGTACCACGAAAGAATTTTCACAAGGTCGCCGTCTATGACTTTGGTGAATTTCAAATCCACTATGGCTCCATAAGGCGCGCCGATGACGTCGGAAGAAACTATCTGGTCTTCGGTAACCGCTAAGATTCCTTGCCAGCGTGGTTCCATGGCAGCCTTTTTGAAAATATCGTTTATTTCTTCTACTGTTGTAGCCCGCTTCGCGATAAATGTAATGTCGGCGATGGAACCCGTTACAACCGGAACTCTGAAAGAAATGCCGTCAAATTTTCCGGATAATTCTTTAATGGCGCGGGTTACGGCAGTAGCCGCGCCAGTTGTCGAGGGCACTATATTTTGAGCGGCCGCTCTGCCCCGCCGGAAATCACTGCCCTTAGTCGGACCGTCAACAATGCTCTGGGTCGCGGTATATCCGTGAACGGTGCTCAATACCGCCTTTGTAATTCCCGGATTCTCCGACATTATCTGAATCACCGGAGAGGCGGCGTTCGTTGTACAACTCCCATTGGAAGTTAAAACTACACCTTTGGCTTCTTCGTCATTTACCCCCACCAAAACAGTTTTTCCTTCCGCACTATCGGCATCGCTCGCCGGGGCCGTTATAACGACTCTTTTCGCTCCGGCGGCAATGTGAACTTTCGCCCTTTCATAAGACTCAAAAACGCCGGTCGATTCCATCACCACATCAATTCCCAAATCTCTCCACGGAAGTTTTGTCGGGTCTTTTTCCTGCAAAAAAACGATTTTCTTGCCGTCGACGACAAGATTACTGCCCTCAACTTTTATCTCCTTGCCATAACCTCTGTAAACAGAATCGTACTTTAAAAGATAAGCAAGATTATCAACATTCCCTAAGTCGTTAATCGCGACTATCTCAAAGTTAGCATTACCAAAGGATTGTCTAAAAAACAGGCGCCCAATTCTCCCAAAACCATTAATAGCTATTTTTGTCATCTTAAGTTTATTGTACAATTTATTTTTTGAAAGCGAAAATTAGAAAAACGCACAACCCCACCGAGGAGAGAATAGCTCCGTAGACGAATGCGGCGGCGGGACCATAAAAAGTCCACAAGGCTCCGCCGATAAGTCCGGATAATAGAGACGAGACTCACACGGCGGCATTTAACATCCCCTCGCCAGTGGCTAAGAGCTTTCTATCAATGAGGCTTTGCCCAAAGGAATGGCCGTTAGCACAAAGGTTAAACTGTAAGCGAAGTAAGCCAGCGGGATATTTGCCAAGTAAGACATCCCCTTTGCTGATTCAATAACAACCGGATAAAAAAGCATGAGAGTTATGGGAAGCGTACCCAGGCCGAAAACAAAAATCGCGGCCAGATAAAAAGCGAAATGTTTATGCTTCTTGAGCAGTCCGAAATCAAATTTAGGCGCCCCCGCGTCTTCGGCCGGTTTTTTATCTTGCACAAAAAAGAAAGATAAAAGAGATAATAACCCCACAAAGAAAGCAACGATAAAAAGCGCTTGGTAATTATAATAAAGCGCCGGAAGCAAAACGAAGGCTGCCAGCGGTCCCAGGGTTCCACCCAAAGCGTCCATGGCCCGATGATAGCCGAACGACCTCGCCAACTCATGCTCGGAAACAGAAGAAACCGCGTAGCCTATTATCGCTAAGTTTTTCCGTTCGCGCAATTTATCGGAAACCCACCCCGAAACAACTTTCAAGAAACTCGCGACGGCGTCAGCCACACCCTCTATCACGCCTATCGCTATCGGAGGCAACCCTAAAACGACGCCCAAGAAAACCGGCATTACCGATTGAATCATTTCATTTGAGAAATCATTAAAAAGGCTCACCAATCCGAGGAAGAAAACATTTTTCTTCAAACCGAAAATCCTCTTCTCGTGAGCGTTAGAAATTTTAGTTTCCATTTTTAACTTACAATTTTATTGATATAGCGTCGCCAATTTTAACCCCTAATCGCAAAACCGTGCCAGCCGCCACTTCTAAAACATTGTTAATCGGCGATGGCGGACTATAAATCCGCAACTCTGCATCGCTTTTGCTTGACCCAGGCTCCATATTCTCCTCAAATCCCACCACTTTATCATTCTGAATCCAAATTATATCAATCGGAAACTTCATATCCTTCATCCAGAAAGAATGGGTGCTTAATTCACTAAAAGGAAAAAGCATCCCTGCGTTCAAGCCTAAACCATCCCTGCCGGATAAACCTTTGGTTTGTTTAATGGGCGTTGCGGCAACTTCAACACGAAACTCTTCGCCCCCAATCACGACGCTTTTTGTATTAACGCCTAAAAACACGGGGATATGTTTGTAAGAAAGTAGGAATAAGAAAGTTAATGCTATTCCGGACGCGACTATGCTAAGTTTTTGATACATTATAGAATTGCTTAGACTATTCAGTTGAGACTTTTAAGTTTATCACACCTTAGGCAGCCTTGGATATTTTAAAGAGAAGGCCACAATTCCGAAAGCAACCGCGACATTTAAAGATTCTTTTCCTCGGCCTGAACGCCGAGGATGGTGAGCTTGTCGACCCATTGCTCCTCTCATAGGAACTTCTAAAACTTTGTCCGCTTTCTTTAAAATCGATGGCGGCAACCCATTAACTTCACCGCCCAGCACCAAGCAGGATTTAGGATTTAGAATGTAGGATTTAGGAAGTTTATAATACGGGATTGATTTTTTCGATTGTTCAACAGCAAGGATTTTGTAACCGTCTTTTTTGAATTTGTCTATCAGCCGACTTGTCAATTTAAGCTTCTCCCAAGGTACATATTTCTCCGCGCCCAAAGAAACCTTGGTAAGCTGCGGCCTGAATTTTCCAAATATGTCCTTTGGAGCCGGAGTTATCCCGCAAAGATAAATTTTTTCTATGTGAGCTGCGTCAGCCGTCCGGAAAATAGAACCGACATTATGCATACTCCGGATATTGTGCAAAATGACTATCATACAACTAATAAATACAAATTTGAAGTCGCTTTACCGCTCCAAGCCGATTTTTACATACCAATCATTATTGGGTTCAATTGCAAAACCGCCGTAGCTATAGGCCCCACCTGCGGTCTTAACCCTGACGCTTGCCGCCTCTCCTTGTGAATAAGGATTGGTATTGATTACCGCGTTTCGCCATTCATTGCGCGAGAAGCCCCTTGAATCACTGTAGCTCTCAACCTCCAAAGCCAACCAAAATTTACTATTAGCGGAAAAAGTTGCCGGACTGACAAAATGAAAAGTTAAATCTGCGTTGCCATCCGGATTATAGATATTAGCAATAACACTCGAGGCCGTAAGCGAACTAAAATCAGGCTGATTGTTATTATTGGGATAAACTGAAAGTTTCAGATTGGCATAGTCGTTAGGCGCTGCGTCGTTACCCACCGGCAATTGCCTAACTCTTAAAGAAATCTTATCGAATTTATAATCTACTATTGA
>JACOTQ010000020.1 GCA_016178255.1 Candidatus Colwelliibacteriota bacterium
GCACCCGCCCGCGGGGCGAACGTCACAAGCTCGGCTCTCACGCGGGAGCTTATCCCCTGAATATCCAGAGCGTTGACGCCGACGGAAAGTAGAAGCAGCGCGTGCGCGAACAATAAATCAACCCAGTTCGCTACATAAAATGTCTCTTGTATTGCTGTGTAAGAAAATCCGGAATCCGCGCAATACAGCACAAACTGACCAATAAGCAAAATGTTGATCGGCCACTTAAACCTGCCGCCGAACATTTTGTAAGATAAACTGTATATTAAACCAATTCCGGTAATTATCGCGAAATCTCCAAGGGGATAAAATATATTTAAAAATATTTTAATAAATCCTGCATCCTTGAAATCAAAGACGCCACCCTGAACAATTGTTACAAAAATAAAGTAAGTAAGCGCAAGACCGATAATAGGAATTAGAACAATGGCAATCTTGCCTTTTGAAGTCCTTAATTTGTACCCAGCCCCCATTCCTCTTCCAAGATTGATCAGCCCCAAAGCCCAAAACGGGTAACTTAGAACATACACAACATCGGCAAGCCCGGGCGATGGCACCTCAATTCCCAATACGAGGTTGTAATACGCAAAAATTATGGAGCCCACTCCCCACGCAACCACCCCCGCTGAAAAGAAGAAGATTGCCCGCCCGAGCGCCGCCGATAAGAATCCCCATTTTTTTGAGAGTAAAATACCTGATACTCCGGCAAAAACGGGGAAGATTCCCAGAAAAATAAGGGACCAGACATAATTATGAACGGAACTTACCTGACCCGTTAAGGAAATCCAGAGCCAATAAGGGACGGCTACGAGATAAACTAGTAATAAAACGCGTACGGTACGCTGTTTAAAGAGTGAGAGCGCCTCAGACATGTATTACTGGAGTATATTAGGAATCTGCTCCGGAGGAAGTTGGGAAAGAAACTTGCGGGTAACATCCTTACAAATCCGAAGAGACGCTTCTCCAAAGAGCTCCTCATATCTTTTCGCCAGTTTCTCTAAAACATCTTTTGGATTCCCCTCTACTGAAAGACTGTTGTTCCTGACATCTATATTAAGCCCTGGGACTCTTGTCGCCTCATCCCACGCTACCAAACCTATGATACTTTCTTGTCCTTTAATTATCTCCAGCGCCAAATTATTGATGGCTTCAGTGGCCCTCGGGGCAAACGCGACAAGCTCTGCCCTCACACGGGAACTTACCCCTTGAATATCCAAAGCATTAACGCCGATTGCAATTAGCAACACAGCGTGTACAAATAATAGATCGCCCCAATTAGCAAAGTAATATGTTCCTTGGGTCGTGCCATAAGAAAAGTTAAAGTCCCCGAAATATTGGAGCAGCTGGCCAACCAGTAAAAGGTTGACCGGCCATCTGAATCTTCCTCCAAAAACCCCGAAAGACAAGCCGTAGATTAAAACAATCCCAATAACTACTACGGCGTCTCCAAGCGGATAGGCTATGTCGAAGAACAGTTTAGTCAGGCTTTGGGTTTGATAACCAAACTCCCCGCCTCGAGCAACCGTTATAAACATATAATAAGTGAGCGCGAGACCTAAGATGGGAATACCAATGATGGCAATCTTCCCTTTCAGTGTACGCAATTTATAACCGGCGCCTATGCCTTTCCCCAAATTAATCAATCCTATGGCGTAAAAAAAATAACTTAGAGAATATCCGATATCTCCAAATGATGGATACGGCACTGGAACTTCCAACGCGATGTTATAATAACCATAGATTACCGAGCCCATTCCCCAAGCTATTACGCCAGCCGAGAAAAAGAAAATTCCCCGTCCGAATAGCCACCAAGCAAGACCTATAACATAGGCGAACACTAAAAATTGAATAGCGCGTTGTTTAAGTAGTGATAGCATAATAATTTATATTGAAATAATCTCCATCATTAGTGTATCATAAAAACCGGCATGATGACAAATAAGATAATATTAGAAATTAGAGCGGGCGCCGGAGGAGACGAAGCGGCTATCTTCGCCGGTGACCTTATTCGTATGTACCAAAGATACGCCGCGAAAAACAGCTGGAAATTCTCGCCCATTGATTACCACGAAGCCCAGCAAGGAGGTTATAAAACTTTTGTGGCCGAGATTGAGGGACTTTCGGCTTATAACTCGTTAAAGCAGGAGTCAGGCGTCCATAGAGTCCAGCGCATACCGAAAACCGAAAAATCCGGACGGGTGCACACTTCAACCGCCTCCGTGGCAATTATGCCCATAGTCGAAGCTCAAGAAGTAAATATTAACCCGGGCGACCTCGAAATTTCGTTCTTCCGCTCTTCCGGTCCTGGAGGCCAAAATGTCAATAAAGTAGAAACAGCGGTTAGAATCCTACACAAGCCGAGTGGAGTTGTGGTGGCCTCCCAAGCAGGCAGGTCGCAAAGCGCCAATCGTGAGGCCGCGATGAGCATACTGCGTTCAAAAATATACGAAGCAAAAATCGCTAAACAGAACGAGGAGCTCGGAAACATTAGAAATGAACAGATAGGAACAGCCGACCGTTCGGAAAAAATCAGAACCTATAACTTCCCTCAAGACAGAATTACCGACCATCGCATCGGCAAAAAGTGGAGTAATATCGAAACTATTTTAGAAGGTAATTTGGAACCGATTGTGAAAGCTTTCGGCAAAACGCAAAGCTAACTGTTTATAAGGTCTATGTCTTTCTGGAAATCTTGCGCTCGGTCAGCCACACGGTATCCGTAACGGCCGACGCTAATGTATCTCTTCCAACTCTTGCCCGCGTAGTACTTGGCAGCGGCACAATTTTCTTGAGAAAACAACGTGTCGTAAACACTTTTACAAGACGATAAACCGTCGCTTAAATAGAGCGCGGTCGCGGTGAAAGCATCAAGATTATTGAACGGTGACGGCGGATTACCGCCTGTAATCGAAGCCACGCGGTCCTTGTATAACATCCATGTACTTGGCATAAATTGAGCTGGACCCATAGCGCCGCCGTAGGCGCCGTCAGAGACAATCGGGCACGATACTGGGGTAGCCGCGGGGTCAATCTT
>JACOTQ010000009.1 GCA_016178255.1 Candidatus Colwelliibacteriota bacterium
ATCGGATTATATCGCGACCGGACACTATGTAAGGTTGGTTGAAAGAAAGAAAAAATTTTCGCTCCTTCAAGCCAAAGACAAAAACAAAGACCAATCTTATTTTTTGTGGACTCTGACGCAAGAGCAATTAAAACACTGTCTTTTCCCGATAGGAGCTTATCTGAAATCAGACGTTAGGAATATCGCTCGCAAGGCCGGAATTCCAACCGCCGACAAAAAAGACTCGCAGGGAATTTGTTTTTTGGGAAAAGTTACGATTCGGGAATTTTTGGGAGAATATCTCCAGGAAAACACGGGTAAAGTTTTAACAACTGCCGGGGCTGAAGTAGGCATTCATAAAGGCATCCAATTTTATACCGTAGGCCAGCGGCATGGCCTTGGTATATCCGGAGCAGAACCTTATTACATTGCCAAGAAGGTTCTTGAAACTAACACCTTGGTCGTAAGTTCCAGTAAAGATGACTCATCTCTTTATAAAAAAGACATTGAGATAACTTCTCTAAATTGGATAGCCGGAGTTGCTCCTCAATTACCTCTTAAAGTATTGGCGAGAGTTCGGTATAGACAGCCTCTTTCGGAAGCCGTCATTTCTCGAAGCAGAAGCAATAACGAGAGAATTGTTTTTAAAGTGCCGCAAAAATTTGTGGCTTCTGGCCAATCGGCGGTTTTCTATTCACGATTGGGTAAAATGTTAGGAGGAGGCATTATAAAATAACGTTGGTCTTGACCTTTGGAATGGTTCTCATAAACTTAAATCGTGAGCAAAATTTATGATGTCATCATTGTCGGCGCCGGTCCCGCGGCTTGGTCCGCCTCCATATTTTTAGTTAGGGCCGGAATGTCAACGCTTGTTGTAGGCATTGATAATGAAAGTGGGCTTGCGGACGCTCCTGATATAAAAAATTTCCCTGGATTTCCAGATGGCATTTCCGGTAGAACTCTTCTGGATAATATGATTGTCCAAGCCAAAAATCAGGGCGTTATTTACGAAAAACAGGAAATCACTCACATAGACGAAACGGATGGTGTTTTTAAACTTAGAACAGCTAATCTAAGTGAATTTGCGGCAAACAACCTTATCTTGGCCCACGGTGCGAACTATATTAAAGCGAATCTCTCAGGCGAGAAAGAATATGCAGGCCGTGGTGTTCATTATTGCGCTTTATGTGACGGCCCGATTTAAAAAAAAAAAAAAGTTTTAGTATTGGGGAATTCCAATTTGGCTGCCGAAGAAGCCGTAGAGCTTGCTGCTTATGTTAATAGCGTTGGCATTGTTTCCCATAATCCCGAGGAAAATATATCGTCTGCATATAAAAATCTTTTAACTTCCAAAAATATCGGCCTAACTTTAACTCGAGTTAAAGAAATAAAAGGCGATGGGGGATTAGCGAATTCTCTTGTTACGGAAAAAGGCGAAACAATTAGCTTCGACGCGCTTTTCATAGCTCTGGGCGTTGCTTCTTCATTGGACTTCGCGCGACAGTTAGGGCTTGAAACAAGCGGTGATTTCATAAAAGTTGATAATAACATGCGAACGAGCAATGCTAAAGTTTGGTCAGTCGGCATGGCAAGAGGAGGGGTGAATCAAATAGTTAAATCCGTGGGCGACGGCGGCATAGCCGCGGTTGATATAATAAAATCTGTAAAAGGCCTCCCGAATTACATCGACCACACATAAATCAATGCTTATAGTTTTTACTGGGAATGGCAAAGGAAAAACAACGGCTTCTCTGGGACAAGCGATTAGAGCCGTGGGACGCGGCAAGAATGTTCTAATGATTCAGTTTATTAAAGGCCCCTGGAAATCCGGTGAAGATTTTATAGATTTAAAATCTGCTGATGGCAAAGGGGGCTTCGAACTCAAAAAAATGGGCCTGGGTTTTGTGGGAATATTGGGCGACCAATTGCCTAAGGAGGCTCACGCGAAGGCCGCGGAAGAAGCCCTGGAATATTTTAAGAAAGAATTGCCCAAAAGAGATTTAATCATTTTAGACGAGGTTAACGTGGCGGTCTCTTTGGGCCTTCTAAGTGATAAAAAAGTTCTGGATTCCGTTAAAAAATTGTCCCCAGAAAAAATTGTGATTCTTACTGGCAGGGACGCTCCGGAATCATTTATCAAAGCGGCGGATTTAGTAACCGAAATGAAAGAGGTTAAACACCCTTTCAATAAAAGACAATTCGCGAAGATAGCTGTTGAGTTTTAGAAACTGATGAGAGCATACGACATCGCCTTTTACGTTGCTCTCTTTTTTATTTTGGGCGTAGGTTCTGCCAGTCTTAATTTGAGTATTTGGTATTTAGTTGGCATATCAACAATTACTGCTCTATTTTTGTATTTTGACGGTAAAACGGCTATTTCCTTATTAATTTTTACGGTTTTCATTGGTTTTTTCTACTACCATTTTTATTCCGCTTTTACTGAAGACAAAATAATCTTTGGAAGGAGTATCAATTTTCAAGGAATCGTCTTTAAAGACCCTTCAAGCAAATTAAGCGGTCAAGAAATCGATATAGAACTTCAAAATCCTTATAGAGGAAAGGTAAGAATTTACACGCCAACCTACCCTGAATTTAAATATGGCGACCTCTTGGATGTGCGGGGCGTCATTGAAAAGTCATCGTCAGGCCGTTTGAATATTATAAGTTTCCCTAAAATCAATGTTCTGGACATTGGTAAAGGCAATGCTTTTAAATCAAGTTTGTTCAGCCTGAAAAGAAAGTTGATATCAAATCTACAGATGGTTTTGGATGGTGAAAAATCAGCGCTTATGACAGGAATCCTCTTTGGCGAAAGAGCGGAATTTTCAAAGGACTTTAACGATGCGCTTCAGAAAAGCGGCACCACGCACATAGTCGCTTTGTCCGGTTTCAACATCTCGATTATTGTAACTACTCTTGCTTCGCTTTTGTCATATATCTGGAACAAGCGCCAAGCCTTTTGGGCAACGGTTGCTTTCATTTTTATGTTTGTTCTTATGACCGGAGCCGAGGCCTCTGCCATAAGAGCTGGCATAATGGGCGTTGTTTTTATCATAGCCCAGAGGGCAAGTCGTCTTTATAGTTTCAGGAACGCGATTACCCTGACTGCCGTGATTATGATTATCATAAATCCCAAGCTTTTGCTTTTCGATGTCGGCTTTGAACTATCGTTTTTAGCGCTACTGGGTATAATTTACATCACGCCTTCTATAAGAAAAATTTTGAGGTTCGCCAAAGAGCCTGGCTTTCTAAATTGGCGTGATAGCTTAGCGCAAACTTTCGGGGCACAGCTTGCCACGATGCCCGTTATATTTTATGTTTTCGGCCGCATTACCCCAATCGCCGCGATTCCCAATTTACTCATATTGGGACTTATGCCCTTAACGATGTTTTTGGGATTTTTAACGTCTTCACTGGGATTCGTTTCTTACCATTTATCGTTTATCACAGCCTGGTTTACAGGCGTTTTATTAGGATATGAAATATTCATTATTAATCTTTTTGGCTCTGGTTTTTAGCAACGTCTTTGTTTGGAATCAGATTGTCTCCGCCGGGCCAAGCAAAAATCTTAATATGTACCTTCTTGATGTCGGTCAGGGCGACAGTCAGTTATTGGTTTTGCCTGCCGGCCCCAAGATTCTTATTGACGGCGGTCCCGAAAAGGCAATACTAAAATCACTCCCCAAAGTCCTTTCTCCGATAGACCGTTATATTGACCTCATCATTTTATCTCATCCTCAATTGGACCACTTCTCCGGTCTGATATCTGTAATAGAGCGTTACCAAGTAGGCGCTTTTATTTACAATGGCAGGGAGGGAATTACTCCCGCTTGGAAAGATTTGCTTGCCGTTCTTAAGAAAAGAAATGTTCGTGTTATTGTACTCGGCGAGGGCAGCACTCTGACCTATGAGGAAAGCAAAATTGATTTCATCTCTCCTAATAAAGATTTCCTCAAAAGTAAAGAGTTAAACGACACGGCCTTTGTAGAGCTGTTTCAAAGCGAAGGCGTTAGGGCAATGTTTACTGGAGATATAGGTTTAAACGTGGAGCAAGAGCTTTTGAAGAAATACAACCTGGACATAGATATTCTAAAGGTCGCTCACCACGGCTCTAAATACTCCACCGGAAATGAATTTCTCGCGGCCGCCACACCCCGCGTGTCTGTGATACAAGTGGGCAAAAACAAGTACGGCCACCCCACCAAAGAAGCCCTCGGACGCCTGGCTCAAAGCGGAAGCGCCGTTTATAGAAACGACCAGGATGGCACGGTACGCTTGAAAATTAAGAATGGAGTGATTAATGTTTCCAAGGAAAAATAAATAGGCCCTTTTTTGTTTTTGGTTTAATGGGGCGTCAGTACCGCCTCAGCCAGACTGCCTTTCGGAAACAGCATAATTTTCTTCCTGCGAGAAAATTTGCTTCGCTCTCACCCCAACATCTTTCGCTCCGCTCAAGAACCAAGCTGTCGGGGCTCCGAGATGTTCCTCAAGACAATCTGGCCGAGGCGGCGTGATTGTTTTTGCAAAACCAACTTCTATCGGGGTATACTTGATTCTGCAACTATGAGGATTTTGACTGAAGAACTATTAGGTAAAATCGGCGAGGAAGTTGAGCTTTCTGGCTGGGTGGACAGCCGCCGCGACCACGGGAAGATTGTTTTTATTGACCTTCGTGACAGGACCGGACTGGTTCAACTCGTCTTTACTCCTAAAAATGAAACGCTTTATAAGCTCGGCGATACCTTGCGCCCGGAGTGGGTAATTAAAATTAA
>JACOTQ010000010.1 GCA_016178255.1 Candidatus Colwelliibacteriota bacterium
CCACCCATTTCCCCTACCTAATTTATGGTATAGCCCAAGCAAGACGTGGTTGGGCGACTAAGAAGGATATAATAAATGCATGGCCGTTGGGCAAAATGTTAGAATTCTTGAAATGATGAATCGTGAAATATCAGCCGGTATTATAGTTTACAGAAGAACCTTAACGGGTCCCAAGTTTTTGCTTCTCTACCACGGCGGCCATTATTGGAACTTCCCAAAAGGTCATCTTGAAGGTGAATCGGAAAACAAGGAAACGAGCTTGAGAGCCGCCATTAGGGAGACGGCGGAGGAAACCGGCATAAGTGAGACCGACTTAAAAATTAGAAGTTCTTTTAAAACCCACGAGAAGTATGTCTTTTTTAGCGGGAAGAACCAGATTTTTAAAATAGTGATTTTTTATCTGGCCGAGACGAAGATTAGAGAAGTAAAGATTTCCGAAGAGCACGAAGGGTTCGGCTGGTTTTTATATAAAGATGCGAGACAGCTTTTAAAATCCTATAAAGACAGCGAAGCTGTCTTAAAAAAGGCTAACGATTTTATTCGCGAGAAGTCTTCTTAATCGCCGTTGCTTCCTCAACTACCTTCTTGAAAGCCGCCGGCTCATGTTCCGCGAGGCTGGCTAATATTTTTCTATCTAATATAATTTTATTTTCTTTTAGGGCCGCAATCAGTTTGCTGTAAGTCGTGCCGTTCAATCTCGCGCCCGCGTTTATTTTGACCTGCCAAAGGCTTCTGTAGTTTCGTTTGTTCTCCTTGCGTCCCCTAAAGGCGTGGCTCCAAGCGTGAAGCAAGGCTTCTTTGGCGGCCCTTTCTTTAGACTTGCGGCCCCACTTGAAACCCTTGGTATACTTTAAAGTTTTCTCCCTCTTTTTGTGGGCTATTACGCCCCTTTTGACTCTGGTCATATCAATTAAAGATGTTTGGTTATGTTTCTGTAATCGGCCTTTTTGATTTTAAGGGAAAGGCGCTTGCGGCGGATTGACCTGCCTGCTTTGCCGGCTCTGAAATGGTCTTGCGCCATCCGGCGGCGCATCAGTTTGCCAGTGCTTGTAATTCTTATTCTTTTCGCCACACTCTTTCTTGTTTTCATCTTTGCTTATCAATTTGAATCGTCATTCCCCGGCCGCCTTGTTTTATCTCCTGCGTGATATTATAGGGAACGGAGATTAAAGTCAAAAATTCTTTAAGCTTCATCGTGGCCCAGTCTTTCATAAACTTTTCCCGGCCGCGGAGCGTCATCTGGATTTCAATTTTGTGCCCCGCCTCCATAAACTTCTCCAGCTTCTTAACCTTAGTCAGTAAATCGTTCTTAGCTTCTTTAACACTAATCTGGATTTGCTTCAGGTCCGGCGCTTTTTGAGCCTGCTTCTGTTTTTTGAACTCTTTTTCTTTCTGGTAGCGGAATTTGTCGTAGTTTGTAATCTTCGCTATCGGCGGAGAAACCGTTGGAACAATCAAAACTAAATCAAGGCCCTTTTCTTCGGCGGCTTTCAAGGCATCCCGTAGGTCCATTACCCCTAAATTGCCTTCAGCCTCATCAATAACCCGAAGTTTTGGGGCGTCTATCTGCTTATTTATTCTGAATTCTTGGATGCGATTATCATAGCGTAGGCAAGGCAAAAAGGCAACTTTTGATTATCAAACCGATGGGACCGCGGCGTTTTCGAGATTCATGGCACGCATAAGACGGGTTAGGCCGATGCCGCCGCCGTACTTGCCTTCGCTAATGGTATGGAATTTATCGTTCATCTCTTGGGGGTTTGTGCTTCGCTCGGCGCTCCCGATAGTTTCCATGCCGTGGAGAATTACGTCTATTTTATGGGCGTGTTCGCCGTTTTTCTTCATATTCCAGAATGGCGATGTTTTTTGAGGAAACATTTCTATAAAGGTAACGTGGCTGAAGTCATCTTGCATCTTCATTTCGTGTTCACTCGTGAGCTCTTCGGTTTTGTAGTGATTTGCAAGGTCATCGTAAGCGCGGTGAATGGCTTTATCTTGGAATCCCAAGTAAACGCACAAGTCCTGCTCAAGTTTCCGTAAGTCCTCGATAGTTCCCTTTGATTCAAATTCAAACATCGGGAAAATAATGTTATGGCGGCCCGGTATGGGGTTCTGTTCGTTGCGGAAACTCGTGCTGACGCAAAAAACTCCCGGGATTTCCCGGTTTCTCAAGAGTTCGTATTCAAGCCACATCTGACCCGTTTGCGGAAGCGGCCAAACCTCGCCCGCGTAAGTGAAAGTCGCGATGGTTGATGGGTCTTCACAGGCCGCGAGATTTATCTTACGCGACGCGAGATTAATTACCCTATTCTATACAAAAGGATAGAGGCAAAACAAAAAGTATACTATATGTCCGATCGGACACATAGTATACTTTTGTACTTTTTACGGCGGCCTGCGATGAGTAACGCTCATAATAAAAAACCACCCCCGGGAGGAGGTGGTATAAATGGAAGAAATTGGAAATATAAGAAATGGTAGTAATGATATTCGCGCCCGATGTGATTTCCAGTGTTTGATATTCATGTCCGCGCCCAAATTGCAAAAATTTTACCAGGCATGCCGGACAAGCGCAAGGCACTTTATTAACACCCCCCAGCCGACCTTAATGAGCATGGATTGTTGACGGGAAGATTGAATACTAATATAAATTTAGGGAGGCTTTTGGGTATTGATACTTATGCCCAAAATTAACAATTAAATAGGAGGTACGCTTATGATACGGTACGCGTGGACTGTAGCGCAGACGCCATGTCCCGACGAGATTCCCATGAGGTTCTTCCATATCGAGCTTTACAGAGCTTCCGTTCTCACCAATAATTGGTTCCGGCGTTTCGTGTATTTCCCCTTCGCCATCAGCTTTGAAGGCGAATTCGTGGAAAATATGGCCAATCTGATATTGGATGACGGAATTTCTTACGAGGGCTTTTTTGAAGAGCTGGGGCGCTCGAAAATTGACCCCGATTTGTGCGCCATGCTTCTGCCGCTCCGCGAGCGTTTCGTAAATGTCGGCAGCGCGTTCGGGCTTACCTGTTATAAGGTGCGCGAACCCGACCAAGGTCTGCCGTCATTCGCGGACTTTGATGAGATGAACATGTTCATCTCATTTATGAGAGACTGCCGAGGCATGCTCGATGCGCCCGTACCCATTTACTGATCTTTACAAGAAGAAGTATCACAAAAAAGGCCAGGACGTCACACGATGTCTTGGCCTTGATTTATTTGAAAAAGAACCTGTCTTGATAACCGCGAAAAATTTTGTGGTGGTAGTTATTTCAAAAGTTTTTCGTAAACTGTCACTGAATCCGGAAAGAAATCCTCCTCTTTTCTATTCATTACTCTGTTAATCCAATTATTTTTATCAATCACCCGCATAATTATATCTGCCCAAAAATACTGCTCCAACATGATTTGTATTATTGCAGGCGCGAGGCTGTTTTTTTCTCTGCCCTGCTTGCTATTCTTTCGACTATTTTATAGTCACTATCTATCTTAGCTTTATCAAAAGGCTTTCTAATTGTTTGGTTGGTGAAGTTGTTGACGTCAATACTTTTCAAAATTTCTTCGAAATATTTCTGGTAGAGAGATTCTGTTCCAGGAACTACTTGCATATAAATTTGGTCTTTGGTGTTCATGTGTTTCTAATGGAGATGG
>JACOTQ010000011.1 GCA_016178255.1 Candidatus Colwelliibacteriota bacterium
TACGGACGCATTCGCAAACGGACGAAAGTAAACAAGCGCCCAAATCAAAAACAGGAAAGCCAGCGAAACAAAGCCGCCGTCACTTCTAAACCAAAGGACGGCTAAAGCGAAGAGTAAGCACTTAAACGCTAATTTTAACGCCGGAATTTTCGAAACTAATGCGAACTTTGCTGCCATCTTTTATGGTGCCGCTTATCATGTTGTCGGCGAGCTTATCGAGGACTAATTTTTGAATTAGGCGCCTTATCGGCCTTGCACCGTATTCCGGGTCAAATCCGTTATCAATAATGTGCTTCTTGAGCGAAGAATCGATTGTGGCGGTAATGCCTTTTTCTTTGAGCCGCTCCCGGACATCATCAAGATGTATTTCGACTATCTGATTGATATCCGTCTTCTTAAGCGCATGGAAAATGATTATTTCATCAACGCGGTTTAAGAACTCCGGCCTGAATTTGTCCTTCAAGGAAGACTTAATCCTTGATTTATAATCTTCTTCCTTTCTTTCCATTTCCGCTTCTTCTGAAACGCTGAAACCAAGCCTCGCCATTTCCTTGGTAAGCTCGCTGCCGACATTGGATGTCATAATAATAATGGTGTTCCTGAAGTTGATTGTCTTGCCTTTTCCGTCGGTTAATTTTCCGTTATCCAAAACTTGAAGCAATATATTAAAGACTTCCGGGTGAGCTTTTTCAATTTCGTCAAAAAGGATAAGACTATAAGGACGGTGTCTTACAACCTCCGTAAGCTGACCACCCTCTTCAAAACCGACATAACCCGGGGGAGACCCTATCATTCGCGCAACCGAGTGCCGTTCCATATATTCGGACATATCAACGCGGATTAAAGACTTTTCATTGTTGAACATGAATTCGGCAAGCGCTCTCGCAAGCTCAGTTTTCCCAACGCCTGTCGGCCCCAGGAACATAAACGACCCCAAGGGGCGGTCAACGGGAGCTAACCCCGCCCGAGCACGCCTTAGAGCGCTTGAGACGGAGGAAATCGCCTCGTCTTGCCCAATTACCCTCTTCTTAAGGACTTCTTCAATCCTCATCAATTTGTCCGATTCCGATTCCATCATGCTTCGTACTGGTATGCCAGTCCAGCGTGAGATAACCTGAGCAACATCCTCTCCACTCACGCCTTCCCTAAGAAAGGTGTTTTTAGTTTTCGTTTTGGAATTTGAGAGATATTTCCTTTCGTAAGCCGCGTACTCTTTCTTGGCCGCCGGAAGCTCGCCGTAAATTATTTGAGCTACCCTTTCAAGATTATTGTCGCGTTCGGCGACTTCCTTGTCTCTTTTCAGGGAGTCAACGCGTTCGCGAAGAGCGTTAAACTTCTCAAACACCAGTTTTTCAGCTTGCCAATCAGCTGTAAGCTCTTCATCTTTAGCCTTGAGACTTTTCAAAGCTTTATCTATCTCCTTTAACCTCTTAATGGATTTAGCGCTTTCTCCATCGCTTACGAGGGCGGCCTTTTCAACCTCCAACGCCGTTATTTCCCGCCGGACATTACCAATTTCAGCCGGCAAACTTTCCATTTCCATTCTCCTCATTGAAGCCGCTTCATCAATTACATCAACTGCTTTGTCGGGTAGAAAGCGGTCACTGATATAGCGAGCTGAAAGATTAACAGCCGCAATGATGGCCTCGTCGCTGATTCTCAATCCATGATGAATTTCATATTTCTCTTTAAGCCCCCGAAGAATCATCACGCTGTCTTCTATTGTTGGCTCTTCTACGGTGACCGGCTGGAATCTCCGCTCGAGGGCGGGGTCTTTTTCGATATGACGTTGATATTCCCTAATGGTTGTCGCTCCTATGGCGTGCAATTCACCTCTTGCGAGCGCGGGCTTTAAAAGATTAGACGCGTCAACCGCGCCCTCGGCGGCACCGGCCCCGACAATCATGTGAATTTCGTCAATAAAAAGAATAATGTTCCCGGCGGAATTTTGAATTTCTTTTACGAAAGCTTTTAATCTGTCTTCAAACTCACCGCGGAATTTCGTTCCAGCAATAAGGGAACCCAAATCAAGCATAATAACCTCCTTTCCCTTTAACGTCTCCGGCACTGCTCCCAGAACTATTTTCTGCGCCAATCCTTCAACAACAGCAGTCTTCCCGACTCCAGGCTCACCGATTAAAACGGGGTTATTTTTGGTGCGGCGCGAGAGAATTTGAATAACCCTTTTGAGTTCTTCGTCGCGACCTATGACCGGGTCGAGTTTGCCCGCTGCCGCCTTTTCAGTCAAGTTGATGGCATACTTCTCAAGTACTTGAAATTTACTCTCTGGTGTTTCGTCCGTTACTCTGGTGCTTCCTCGCAGACGAGAAAAAGTCCTAATGGCATCTTCCCTCTTCAGGGCAAACCTTTCTAAAATACTCCTGGCTGCCGAATCGACATCCAAGATTGCGAGCAGTAGATGCTCGCAAGATATGAACTCGTCTTTATTGGCGTAGGCAACCTTCGCCGCCCGATCCAGTATTTTCATCACCTCTTGCGAGAGATAAAGCTGGCCGACTGAATTGGCCGAGAAGACTTTCGGAAGTTTCTTCAACTCAACGTTTATTTCTCCATCCAAAGATTCGACGTTAACACCGGCCCCACGCACCATGGGTACGACGAGCGAACTCGAATCGGAAATAAGAGCAGAGAGCAGGTGCAAAGCTCTAAATTCACCGTGATTTTGAGCGGTCGCCAAATCCTGCGCGTTTTGCAACGCTTCTTGGGCTTTAATTGTGAAGCGATTAAAGGAATTCATGATTAGCTTTTACCTTGATACTCTATCAAAGTTTGGGCCTCTCTTCAAGAACAACTTTTAGTTCAATAATACCCCCGTCGCGGCTTATTTTAAGGGTTACCGTGTCACCAACATTATATTTCTGGATTAACGTGCCCAAAGATTTATCACTGTTAACTTTCTCTCCGTTCACCTGCAAAACAATATCCTCCGCCTTAATTCCTGCTTTTGCCGCAGGGGAATCGGGAATTACGCCAGGACCATCTTCGCTGCCTCTTATTATTACGCCAATATCTACGGGCAATTTCTCTTTGGCGGCCAACTCCGGAGTGATAGTAATATAGCGAACCCCTATGTAAGCGGCTTTAATACTGCCTGTTGATTTAACCGATTGAATGTCGCGCTTGGCTAAATTAATCGGTATCGCAAAACCAATGCTTTGAGCGCCAGAAACCACGGCCACATTGATGCCTATTACTTCACCTTTTAGGTTTAAAAGTGGCCCGCCGGAATTGCCAGGCTTTATAGCCGCGTCGGTTTGAATAACTCCTTGGATGGTTTCGGAAATTAATTTTAATGATAGCTAAATCCTGGACCGGATCGCGAGCTAAAACCTTGGCCGTGTATTTTGTCCCATCGCTTGTGAGAACCGTGTAATCCGCGCTGGTATCGGCGACAACATGCTTGTTTGTCAATATAAGGCCGTCAGTCGAAACTATAAAACCGCTACCACCGCCGACTTTCTGATTCTTGGTTCCTTTTTGGCAAGGTCTTGAAAACATAAACCCACCGCCGAAAGGATCATTAGGCAAGTCTGAAAACGGATTATAGGGACAATTTTCGATAATGGGCAGGTCTTTGGAAATAATTATGGAGACGACGCTAGGCAAAGCTTTCTGAACGGCGTTCACAACTGCCTCTTCATAGTCAATGGTTGGAGCGTAAGGAGGAACGGGGGGCAAAACAGGCGCTGTGATAGGGGCGGGCGTGGGGGTGGCGGGCGCTAAAGAGTTGGGCGTCTTACCGTCTGAATCGATGCTCTTTTCTTCTGGTTTCAATAAGCCGGGAACGAACCTATCAAATAAATCTTGAAAAAATCCCGCTCTCGCCTCCAAAGGGTTTATTAATAAACCGACGCTTAGACCTAAAAACGCCGCTAAAAAAGTCGCGAATAAAATTTTCCTTTTCATTTCAAATTAAATTTTGAATGAGCTTTAAGGCTTTGTCAATATCAACTTTCTTAGTGGGACGACCGAGGGTTATGCGAAGACTTGCTTTTGCCCTATCACCGCTGAAACCCAACGCCTGAACTACATGGGAAGGCCGAGCCGACCGAGATAAACAAGCCGAACCGCTTGAAACGGCGAGACCGGCGATATCAAGCCTAATAAGCAAATCTTGAGCTGTCCGGCCCGGGAAATAAACGTTAAGGTTGTTATGTAAACGCTTATCGGAATCTGTTGCCGGCCCGTTTAATTCCACTTCCGGATTTGACTTTCTAAGCTTCGCCCAGAAATAATCTCTTAATCTTTTTATCCGCGCGGCCTCTTGCTTTTTGTTTTTTCCTATCAATTCCGCCGCCTTGCCGAAACCGACTATGCCGGGGACGTTTTCTGTCCCGGAACGCAAACCGAATTCCTGACCGCTGCCGTTTACAAGCGGACTTAAGTGAAGCGCCCGACCCAGGCCCCGGACGTAGAGAAGGCCGACGCCTTTGGGGCCGTAAATTTTTTGCGCCGAGAGCGTCATCATATCGACTCTCAAACTATTAACATCGCATTCCAAAAACTGAAAAGCTTGGACAGCATCGGTGTGGAGAAGTGGATAGAATATAGGATTTAGGATGGAGGATTTAGGATTTAGAGATTTCTTATGTTCTACGTCCCGGATTCTAAAGTCAGAAATCGTTTGAGCGATTTCCTTGATAGGTTGGATGGCCCCGATTTCGTTTGAGGCATAAATTACAGAGACTAAAACCGTCTCTGCGCTTAATGATTCAGTAAGTTTCTTCTTATCTACAAAACCCTCATGGTTTACCGGCAAACATATAACCTCAACGCCGTCTTCGCGCAAACTCTCTGCGGTTTTAAGAACTGACTCGTGTTCTATGGCGGAAACGATAATCCTTGGATGTTTTATCTTGGAGCTCTTAAGAACCCCCTTGATAGCCAGATTATTGGCTTCGGTTGCCGAACCGGTAAAAATAATTTCGTCCGCCCTCGCGCCGATTGTTTTTGCCAAAGAATCCCTCGCGCGGTCCACGCCGGCCATCGCCTTTTGGCCGAAATAATGAATGGAGCCGGGATTCCCGAATTCGTTTTCAAAGTAAGGCTTCATGGCTCGGAAAACCCCTGGGGCCACGGGCGTTGAGCCGGCATAATCCAAGTAGATTCTTTTCATTTTAGAAAAGCGTATTCGATTCCTCGATAATATCCTTGATGGCCAAAGGTACCTTGACGGGATTATTACTCCACCTCTCGGGAACAAGTAAATACCCCTGCCGTTTGGCCAGTTCGTATAAATCCCGAGTTATTAAAACGTCGTTCAAACAGTATTTCTCCAAAGATTCCCAGTCGCCGGCGGAATAGAATTTAATGGCATCAAGGCTGTGATTGGTTTTGCCAACGCCAAGGTTGGTCTTAGCCAGTAAGTCCAGACCGATTCTCCTGCCATAACTCGCTTCTATCTTCTCTAATAAGTCGAGGGTGGGCAACGACATAAGATTGAAATTGAAGTATTTGTTTAGAATCGGCATATCAAACCTGTTAATTGAAAAACCTATAATGAGGCCCGCATTTTGAAGGACAGGGCCCAAAGCCCCGATTCTGTCTTCGCGAAAAGATAGGAAATCTTTGGCATTATAAGAATAAACGCAGACGAGGGACGCCTCTAAATCTTTGAGGTTTTCTTTCCCGCCTACGTCATCAAAAGTGTTCTTAGTCTCTATGTCTATTACTAATCTGTCGCGCATAATTTTAGATACACCTGTCGGCGATGGAAGAGGCGGCATAACTTTCCGGTTTTGTTCTCACCTCAAAGTTGTTACCCCTTATAATCCCCACAAGTTCTTGGATCATTTTCTTGGTTTCGCCAACGGAGCCAATATCAACATGTATCTCAAAATCAAAAAGCGGCGCGTCCGTTCCCCTAAAAAGAACTATGATAGACTTGGCGATGTCGAGGGATAACAGAACTTCTTTCAAGATTCTGTCGCGCAGAGTGTGAAAACCGCCGAGTTCCTCGCGACGCCAAAAATACCGACCCCCGTTCCCGATTCTGCGGACAACTACCGCGGTTACAAAATCAGCTTGCGTTTTTTCATAAAGCTCGGAGTCCGTACCAATGATTACCTTGTAATGACGATTAGGGTCCTCGCGCATGAAGCTTATAATTTGCTCAACAACTTGAACGGGCTTAAGCTTAATACCGTTGTAACTGTTGAAAAGATTTTCTTCCCTCATTTTGATAAGGTAACTATAAAGTTTGATGTTGAAAAACTCAAGCAACGGCTTGGGTTTTTCAAACAAACCCTCAATTGAATTTAAAACTAATTTGATGTCTAATTTAGATGTGACTTATGTCTAAGCGCCACAAAAAAGATAAAAATAACGAGCCTGTCATACATCCCGAAGCCAAAACCAGCATCATCGCGATTATGTTTATAGGCCTCGCTGTAGTGCTTATGCTCTCCAGTTTTGGCAAGGCGGGTCCGGTTGGAGAAATGATATTTAACGTTCTGCAAGCTTTGCTGGGCTTAGGATATTATCTGATACCAGCCACGCTTTTAACCGTAAGTCTAGTATTTCTAACGAGCGGGAGGAAGAATTTTCTGGGAATAACTATGGCCGGAGCGGGCATATTTGTTGCCTCCGGATTGGGTTTGTTGGACATACTATATTCGGGCAAGGGAGGAATAATCGGCGGTTTTTTAGGGAGCCTGCAAAATCTCTTCGGCTATTGGGCATCGCTCGTGTTGAACCTTACTATCGTCGTCGCAAGTCTTGTTGTAACTTTTAACACGCCGTTAAAAATTAAATGGGAAGCATTAATAAGGCGGAAGGAGGAAGATAAAACGGCTATCCCGGAGGTTACCATCAAAGAGCCGTACAAAGCTCCGGCACCGGAGGCACCAACAGAAACCCACGCGGAGGTTGAAGAAAAAGACGCAAAGGGTAAAAAAGAGGATGTCAAAGGGGCGCTCTCTTCAAAAACGTTGCCTGCGCATAAAAGCAGTACTTACGTCCCGCCGCCAATCGAGCTTCTAAAATCCACGAGCGAGAAACCGACAGTGGGAGACTTAAGAGCAAACGCTAACATCATTAAGCGGACTCTCGAAGGTTTTGGCATACCGGTAGAAATGGGTGAAATAACCATCGGCCCCAAAGTTACGCGTTATACTTTGAAGCCCGCTGAAGGAGTAAAGTTGTCCAGAATCATGGCGCTAAATCAGGATTTATCGCTGGCCCTTGCGGCACACCCGATAAGAATTGAGGCTCCGATACCCGGGAAAGCGCTTGTCGGCATCGAGATTCCTAACAAAACAGCGAGTATCGTCCGCCTCGGCAGCTTAGTGGGTTATCCGGAATTTATGAACTCCGGGCCTCTTACCTTTCCCTTAGGACGCGATGTTTCAGGGGAACCGATATCGGCGAACCTTGCCAAAATGCCGCACCTTTTAATCGCCGGAGCAACCGGTAGCGGCAAATCTGTCGCCATACATTCTCTCATCATATCGATGATTTACAAAAATTCTCCTGATACTTTAAGATTTATACTCATAGACCCGAAGAGGGTGGAACTCTCGGTATACGAAGGGTTGCCTCACTTGATTTCATCGGTCATCACGGAAGGCAAAAAGGCTGTGGCCGCGCTCCGATTTGGGATAGAAGAAATGGACCGCCGTTATGAAGTGTTGCTCAAGGCCGGTAGTCGCGACATCGCCAGTTATAATGAAAAGCGGACGGGAGAACCAATGCCATATCTTGTGATAATTATAGATGAATTAGCCGACTTGATGGCCACCTTCGGAAGAGAGGTGGAAGGTTCAATCGTAAGGTTGGCTCAAATGGCCAGAGCAACCGGAATCCATTTAATAGTTTCGACCCAAAGGCCATCGGTTGAGGTGATAACCGGATTAATAAAAGCTAATATAACCTCCCGCGTTGCCCTTCAGGTGGCAAGCCAGGTGGATTCGAGAACAATACTCGACTCCGCTGGCGCCGAAAAACTGC
>JACOTQ010000012.1 GCA_016178255.1 Candidatus Colwelliibacteriota bacterium
GCGCGGAAGGAGCACGGCGGCCACAACCACAGGGCCGGCCAGCGAACCTCGCCCAACTTCATCGATGCCAATAGTGTACATTGTTACAATTATCAATTTAAAATTTAGAATTTTCAATCAATGAATCAGTTCGTAAATTTTCAAAAACGAACCAACGGAAAGAGGGCTTAAGAGTTTGGTCATTGAAAATTCAATGAAAATTGGAAATTTTAAATTGAAAATTGTAGTATTCATTAAATTATGTCCAAATTTGTTCACCTCCACACCCACAGCCATTATTCCCTCCTTGATGGCCTTTCTAAAGTTGACGCATTGGTTACTAGGACCAAAGAACTGGGAATGGAAGCTGTGGCCATAACCGACCACGGTAATATTTATGGAGCGGTGGAATTTTATAAAAAGGCGAAGAGTTCGGGGGTCAAAGCGATTATTGGCGTGGAAACTTATGTTGCGAAAGGTTCGAGATTTTCCAAAGTCCCGAAAGTCGATAACGTCAGGTTTCATTTAACGCTCCTCGTAAAGAATGAAGAAGGTTATAAAAACTTAGTCAGGCTTATCACCGCTTCGCATCTTGAAGGATTCTATTACAAACCCCGTATCGACAAAGAACTTCTGGAAAAATATCATGAAGGATTGATTTGCCTTTCCGGATGTTTTTCGAGTGAAGTGGCGAAACTTTTACAAAACGGTCACTTGGTTGAAGCGGAGGAAGCTGTGGCTTACTACAAAAACGTTTTCGGCGAAGATTATTATCTGGAGGTGCAGCCTCACACTCCAAACCTCCACGAAGGATTAATTGCCTTATCCAAAAAGTTGAACATTCCGCTCGTTGCCACTCAAGATTCACATTACCTGATGCCGGAAGACTCACCAACGCACGAAGTTCTTTTAGCTGTACAAACTAATAACAGACTTGACGATAAAGACGGGTTTAGTTTTAAAGAATTTGACGTATCTTTCAAAAGCTCCGAAGAGATGGCTAAATTATTTGAACACATTCCGGAGGCGGTGGAAAATACCGCAAAAATTGCCGAAAAATGCAACTTTGAGTTTGACCTTGGTAAAACGCTTTTGCCTAAATACAACGTCCCAGATGGCAAAACTCCCTATTCTTACCTTAGAGAGGTGGCTGAATCAAAATTAAAAGAGCGGTTCCCTGATGCCGACAATGTTGTTCGCGACCGTCTGGATTATGAACTGGGAGTTATAGAAAAAACAGGCTTCTCGGATTATTTCCTGATTGTCCAAGATTTTGTCGGCTGGGCGAAAAAACACGGCATCGTTGTGGGTCCCGGAAGAGGCTCGGCTGCTGGAAGTTTTGTTTCTTATGTGCTGGGGATAACAGATGTCGACCCTATAAAATATGAATTACTCTTTGAGCGATTTCTAAACCCGGAAAGGATTTCAATGCCTGATATCGACTTGGATTTTGCTGACCAAAGAAGAGACGAAGTCTTGGGCTACATAAAAGACAAATACGGCGAAGATAAGGTGGCACAAATAATCACTTTCGGGACTATGGCCGCGAGAGCCGCGATTCGTGATGCCGGGCGCGCTTTAGGACTTCCTTATTCTTTTTGCGACGAAATCGCGAAATTAATCCCCTTTCATCCCTCAACCGATAAAAGCGCGCAGCTTCAAAATGATGTTTTAAACATTCCGGAGCTGAAATCCAAATATAATAGCGACCTTCAGGCTAAAAAACTCCTTGATACGGCGATTAAACTTGAGGGGGTCGCGCGGCACGCCTCTGTTCACGCTTGCGGAGTAGTTATTTCTCCGGAACCGCTTACGGAATATATGCCTCTCCAGCGTTCGCCGCAAGATGAAAATTCCGTGATAACCCAATTTGAAATGCATAGCGTAGAAGATTTGGGGCTTCTTAAAATCGACCTTTTGGGACTCAAAAATTTGACTATCATCGAGGAAACCATACGCCTTATAAAGGAAACGAATGACCTCGTCTTGAATATCTCTACAATACCTCTCAATGACGCGGAAACTTATAAACTTTTACAGACTGGAGAGACAACCGGAGTTTTTCAATTTGAGTCCGCGGGGATGAGAAGATATATGAAAGATTTGGAACCGACTGAACTTGAAGATTTAATCGCCTTGGTTGCTTTATACAGACCCGGACCGATGGAGCTTATTCCGTCATTTATAAAAAGGAAATTCGGCAAAGAGAAAGTTGAATATTTGCATCCCAAGCTCGAACCAATTCTAAAAAACACTTACGGCATAGGCGTTTACCAAGAGCAAATGATGAGAATAGCCAGGGACTTAGCCGGCTTCTCGTTGCCGGAGGCGGACACCTTGAGGAAAGCGATAGGAAAGAAAATAAAATCCCTGCTCGATGCCCAAAAAGAAAAATTAATTAAAGGCATGGTTGAAAACGGCGTGGGCGTTAGAGTGGCTGGTTCTATCTGGGAACTCTTCCCGCCATTTGCCAGATACGGTTTTAACCGTTCTCACGCTGCCTGTTACGCTCTCATAGGTTATCAAACTGCTTATCTTAAAACCCACTATCCCGTGGAGTTTATGACAGCGCTTTTGAATAACGCGGCGGGCGATGTGGAAAGAGTTTCTTTCCTCGTAAATGACGCTAAGAGGGTAAAGATAGATGTACTGCCG
Organism: Candidatus Colwelliibacteriota bacterium; assembly: GCA_016178255.1. Taxonomy (GTDB): domain Bacteria; phylum Patescibacteriota; class Minisyncoccia; order UBA6257; family Colwellbacteraceae; genus JACOTQ01. The sequence continues at coordinate 2,635 of JACOTQ010000012.1, forward strand.
CCGGACGTCAACAAAAGCGTGAATGTTTTCGTGCCGGAAGGCGGAAACGTAAGATTCGGAATTCTCGCGGTTAAGAATATAGGAACAAACATAGCAACCATAATTGTTGACGAAAGATTGAGGGGTGGACCCTATAAAAGCCTTGGTGATTTTATGACGAGAATCAACGACCGGGATTTAAACAAAAAATCTTTGGAGGCTTTAATAAAAAGCGGCGCTTTTGATTCATTGGGAATTGAAAGAATGTCTGCCTTAAAAAGCATGGACGACATTTTGAAAAGGGCAAACGGTGTTAAAAAAATGAACGGGCAGAACCAGGCAAATCTCTTCGGCAGTTCCCTGCAATCTAACTTTGAAATTAAATTGCAACCGACAGAGCCGGCGTCGAAAACCGAACGGCTGGCGTGGGAAAAGGAATTATTAGGCCTTTATATTACAGACCATCCGCTTAAGGAATATTTTGAAGCCGCGGAAACCCAAGGTAAAAAGCTTCCTTTGATAAGAGACGCGTTGCAGGAAAGAAGCGAAGCAAAAACCGTAACGATTTGCGGAATAATTTCAAAAATACAGAATGTTACGACAAGGAACGGAGACCCAATGCTTTTTGCCAAAATTGAAGATTTGAGCGATACTATGGAGGCATTAGTTTTCAAGGATGTTTTAGAAAAAGACCAATCAATATGGCAAGAAAACAACATAGTTCAACTGAACGGCAGGGTATCAAGAAAGAACGGCGAGCCGAAAATAATATGCAGCAGCGCGAAAAAACTCCAAGTATAGACTTGGCAAGACACTCGCTCGCCCATCTTCTGGCCGCCGCGGTACTTAAAATGTTCCCGGAGGCCAAGCTTGGCATTGGACCCACGATAGAAAATGGCTTCTATTACGATTTCTTGCTGCCGCGAAGCATTACACCAGAAGATTTAGAAACTTTTGAAAAAGACATCAAGCGTTTTATTAATCTTAAACTGCCGTTTACCGGAGAAAAAGTGAGCGCCGCTAAGGCGAAAAACACCTTCAAGAAACAGCAGTTCAAGCTTGACTTGATTAAAGAGTTTGTTAAAAACAAGAGAAGTCTCACAATCTAGAAAACCGGCGATTTGTTTTTTGATTTATGCCGCGGAGGACACGTCAAAAATACTTCAGAAATCAACCCAGCGGCTTTTAGGTTAACCAAAATCGCCGGCGCCTATTGGCGGGGAAGCGAGAAGAACCCACAAGATGAAGTAGGCCGAGGACTACCTCTCTGGATGCCAAATGGCTTTGCGGTGCGGCACGCTTTGGAAAATTATATGTATGAACTGGAGCGCAAAAACGGATACCAGCATGTACTAACACCGCATATTGCCAAAGAAGATTTATATAAAAAATCGGGTCATCTCGCGCATTATCGGGAGGATATGTACGCGCCATTGGATATAGAAGGAACTAACTATTATTTGAAGCCGATGAACTGCCCCCACCATCATTCCATTTACAAGCACCACAAGCGCAGTTACAGGGAATTACCTTTCCGAGTGGCCGAGTTCGGAACAGTTTACCGTTACGAACGTTCAGGGGTTCTTTCCGGGCTTATAAGAGCGCGGGGGTTCACCCAAAACGATGCCCATATTTATACCGACGATGTTCACCTTGAATCGGAAATATTAAACGTGCTCAAGATGCACAAAAAGGCATATGAAGACATCGGCGTGGGAGACTACTGGTATCGACTTTCTCTGCCTGATTTTAAAAATAAGGAGAAGTTCGGAGATGTCAAAAATAAGAAAATGTGGAATGATGGAGCGGCGGTGTTGAGGAAAGTTCTGCGAAGCACCAAACATAAATTCGTCGAAGCCGAGGGCGAAGCTTCTTTTTACGGCCCCAAGATAGATATCCAAATAAAAGACATTCACGGCAAAGAGGACACTATCGCTACCGTACAGGTAGATTATTATTCGGCCTCACGATTCAATTTATTTTATATCGACAAAAACGGCAAAGAAAAATCAGCGGTAGTTATACATCGCGCTATTCTGGGCTCTTTCGACCGCTTTTTCGCTTTTCTTATCGAGAAAACTTGCGGCAATTTCCCTGTCTGGCTCGCGCCAGTCCAAGTAAAAATCCTTGCGATTAGCGAGAAACAGCAAAAGTACGCCGAGAAAATTCATAGAGATTTAATAGACGCCGATATCAGAGCGGATTTATCACTCGCGGACGAAACGCTGGGCAAAAGAATACGGGAAGCGGAGATGCAAAGAGTGCCCTATATAGCTGTTGTTGGAGACCAGGAATTGAAAAATGGAACCGTTAGTTTGCGTATTCGCGGAAAAGGAACAGGCGGCGAACATCCAGTTGACTATTTTATAAATGATATCCGGCAAGAAGTTAAGAAATACATTTCTTAACTGATAGCATATTATAACACCATAACATCTATCCATCCTAAAATTATAGTAATTATAGGCCCTACCTCAAGCGGCAAAAGCGAGCTCGCGGTGCGTATTGCCAAGAAATTTAGCGGCGAGGTTGTTTCCGCCGATTCAAGGCAAGTTTACAAGGGGCTTGATATTGGGAGCGGGAAAATAACCAAAAAAGAGATGCAGGGTATTCCCCATCACCTCTTGGATGTTGCTTCTCTAAAATCTGTTTTCACGGCTCTGAAATATCAGAAACTCGCTAAGAGCGCGGTAAGGAAAATTATTCAAAATAAGAAGCTTCCGATTATCTGCGGCGGAACTGGTTTTTATATAGACGCGTTCCTTTACGATTGGAAACTGCCAGAAATTCCAGCGCAGAGGAAGTTAAGGAATGGCTTGGATAAAAAACCAAAAGAAGAGCTTTTTTCGATGCTCGCGAGCCTTGACCCTCAGAGAGCAAAAAACATAGACAGGCACAATAAAGTAAGGCTTGTAAGAGCTTTGGAAATAGTGATGATTTCCGGGGCTCCGGTTCCACTCTTTAAATCTGGCAAAAATTCCCAGTACAGCTTTGTAAAAATCGGCATAAAAATCGAACCGGATAAATTAAAATCCAGAATTAAAAAACGCCTGTTGAAAAGGCTTAGAGTTGGTTTGGTGAAAGAAGTTGAAAACCTTCATCGTAGCGGATTATCTTGGAAAAGATTGGATGACTTTGGTTTGGAATACCGTTACGTTTCGAGATACATTCGAAGAATGATTAATTATAAAGAGATGGTTGAAACGGTAGAACGGGAAAGTTTCCGCTACGCCAAGCGCCAAATGACTTGGTTCAAGAGGGATAAGAACACTATTTGGGTAGACCCGCCTACCGACGAGGCAGGTTCTCTAAAATCAGCTTTTTCAACAGTTCGGGATTTCCTCTCCCCTTAAGCTCGGCCATCGCCTTCCCCACCAAAAACTGTATTGAATTTGTCTTACCTTTTTTGTAGTCTTCCAAAGCTTTGGGAAATTCAATCATTACATTTTTAACAATTTTCGAAAGCTCTTCCTCGTCGTGAGTTTGCGTTAATTCTTTTTTCTCGATGATATTCGACGGATCGCCCCCGGTACTAAACATTTCCGCAAGCACGATTTTAGCCGCGGCTGAAGAAGTTTTTCCTTCAAAAACTATTGTTACAAATTCCGCAAAATTTTCCGGCTTAATAATATCTGCCAATGGCCCTCGCTTAGCATTAGGTTGGGCAAGTAAATACTGAATATCGCCCATTAAATAGTTCGCGGTCATCTTTATCATCCTTAGGTGTTCTTCCCCTGCTTTGGGCAGGTTCTTATTTCCAACCAGAATACCCAATTCAGAGATAGATTCTTCAAAATATTGAGCAAACCTCCTATCTGAAATTAAAACCTCTGCGTCTTGCGCCGGCAATTGATATTCTTTAATAAACCTTTCTCTTTTGGCGGCCGGTAGCTCGGGCAAGGACAGTCTTATTTCTTCTATTTCGTCTTCCGAGATTTCGAGCGGAGGGAGGTCGGGTTCGGGAAGGTAACGGTAATCGTGGGCTGACTCTTTCTTCCTTTGAGAGAAAGTAAGTTTTTTTGATTCGCTCCAGCCTCTTGTCTCTTGAGTAATCTCCCCGCCGGACTCTAAAACATCTATTTGTCTATCAAGCTCATATTCAATCGCGTCCTTAACGGCGCTGAAAGAGTTGATATTTTTAACTTCCACTTTTGTTCCGAGCTCGCTTGTCTTTGAGACCGAAATGTTGGCCTCAACGCGCATCTGTCCCTTTTCCATGTCGGCATCGGAGATGTCAAGATAGCGCAGTAGAATTTGCAGTTCCTTTGCGAACGCAAGCGCTTCGTCGGCCGATTTCACGTCAGGCTCGGTGACAAGCTCCATCAAGGGAATGCTTGACCTGTTGAAATCAACTAACGAAGCCTCCTTCTCGTGCATCAGGCGGCCGGTATCTTCCTCAAGATGGACCCTCGTAATCTTCACGCCATTTAATTCCCCACCGGAAACTAAAGGTTCGTCATACTGGCTGATTTGGTAACCCTTTGGCAAGTCCGGATAAAAATAATTTTTCCGGTCAAACTTGGATTGCTTCGGAATTTTGCCACCCAAGGCCAACCCCAATTTTATTACGAATTTAACCGCCTCCTTATTTATAGTCGGCAGTACGCCGGGGTGTCCTAAGCAAACTGGACAAACATTCAAGTTGGGCCGTTTTTCATCTGGGTCATTTTTACAACCGCAAAACATTTTGGTCTGTGTTTTCAGCTCTGCGTGTATTTCAAGACCAATTGTAGGCTTATAGTCAGACATACGCGTGCTTGTCCGCCGTAGCTTCAGCGCAGGCGGATATCTCTAAACCGATGGTAGGCTTATACTCCATAGTTAATGTAAAGTGTAAATATCAAAAATCAAAATTACAATTCAAAGTCTAAAATCACTAGAAAATTTTAAACTGTAATTTTCTATTTTGATTTTTCAATTTTAAATTCGCCTATGATTAACCGGTTATTTCTATACCCATTGACCTTGCGGTGCCAGCTATGATTTTTTCCGCTTGTTCAATATTATAGGCGTTCAAATCAACCAACTTGCGCTCGGCGATTCTCCTTAAATCTTCTTTGGTAATGCTACCAACTTTATTCTTATTGGGTTCTTTGGAGCCCTTCTCAATGCCAGCCGCTTTCCGCAATAAGTCGGAGGCCGGAGGAGTTTTGAGCCGGAAAGTGAATGTTCTATCTTCATATATGGTTATTTCCGCGGGCACAACGTCTCCCGACATATCCTTCGTGGCCTCATTGAACTTGGCGCAAAAATCCTGGATATTTACCCCGTGAGGCCCCAAGGCCGTTCCAACTGGAGGA
>JACOTQ010000014.1 GCA_016178255.1 Candidatus Colwelliibacteriota bacterium
GAAACTGACCATTAAAATACTAATTATTTTTCAACATAAACTTTGGCTGGTGATTTAGTCGCGCGTGTCCCACCTCTTCCCATTCCGAACAGAGAAGTGAAAGCGCGCAACCCCGATGATACTTAATTCATTTTTGGGAAAGTAGGGTTTGCCAGCCTTTTTAATTTAAATAAAAACAGCCTTTATGCAAATCTTATCTTTAGGGACAAGAAGTAGATAGAACTTCATGTTTTGTTAAATTACGTTTAGAATTGAATTGTGCATCGCTTCTTGAAACAGTTTATTTATGGGTTTTTATATCTTTCTATATTAGCCGTCATAGTAGGCGGAGTTTATTATTTCTATTTTATTCCAGAACAGAGTTGCTTCGATAATATAAAGAATCAGAATGAAGTCGAAACCGATTGCGGCGGTGGATGCGCTGCCTGCGAGCTCAAAACTCTTAAGCTCCAAAGTGACGCTCCGCAAGTTTTCTCCGCTGGGGCGTCCCGTTCAACAATTTTAATAAAAATAAAAAATCCCAGCTCTAACTACGAACTGCCCAGCTTTGATTACAAAATAGGCATTGTAAGCAAATTTGGCACTCCGTTACTGCGATTGAGTGGGACTTCTTACGTATCGCCCAAAGAGGATAAATATCTGGTAATTCCGGGCATCGATATAGGAGAGATTTCAAACGCTTCCGCTACGGCGTTGGAAGAAGTCAGGGCCTTTAGTAGCCGGCCCTTCACGGTGTTTTTCCCCAAAATCATTAAAAACGATTCTGGACTTATAGATATAGATTCGGAAAAGAGTCAGATTTTTTATGAAATTCGTAAATGAATTTGACCTGTGGCTTGTAGGACCGGTTCTCTACCTTATAATGGTTGGGCTTTTAGTCTTTGTCTCCGTAGACGGCACTCTCTTCGTTAAGCAAGCTATTTGGTCCTCCGCGGCGCTGCTCTTGATTTTCGGGTTGCCTTTTTTGAATTTGAAGGCGATTCTAAGTTATCGATGGATAATTTTAGGATTTTATGCCGTGGGAATTAGCTTACTTATATTTACTTATTTTTTCGCGAGGCCTATTGCCGGCACTAGGGGTTGGATCTTCTTGGGTCCGTTTCAGATCCAGCCATCGGAGTTTATGAAGACCGCTTTAGTGCTTCTCTTCGCCAAGTTTTTCGCCGCTCATCATGTTTCAATCGCCAATCTTCGCACAATCGCCGTTTCTTTCGCCTACGTCCTATTGCCAGCGGTTCTCGTACTTTTACAACCTGACTTGGGAACGGCTTTGGTAATATTCGGTATCTGGTTCGGATATCTTCTCGTAAGTGAATTACCGCTAAAGCACATTTTATTTTCTCTGGCGGCATTCATTATAATCGGTTTTTTGGCATGGAATTTTGGACTGGCCTCGTATCAAAAGGAAAGAATTCTTGCGCTCTTCAATCCGGCTTCGGATCCCTTAGGCGTGAATTACAATGTCATCCAGTCAAAGATTACTATTGGCTCCGCCGGATTTTTTGGTAAAGGTTTTGGACAGGGAACTCAAGTTCAGCTTGGATTTCTCCCGGCCGCGACGACTGATTTCGTTTTCTCCGCTTTTACGGAAGAATGGGGAATTATAGGCGGTTTTACGATAATTGCGGCCATTCTCGTTCTGATACGCAGGATATTATCTTTAGGCATGATAAGTGCCAATAATTTTTGCAGATTTATATGTCTGGGCACCGTAATTGTTATTTTGCTGCACTTTGCCATTAATCTTGGTTCAGTTTTAGGCATTCTTCCTGTTGTAGGGGTGAGTCTGCCTTTCGTAAGCTACGGCGGTTCCAACTTATTGACAATGGCGGCCCTTATAGGTATCATTCAATCTATCGCGGGCAAGCGAGCCGGTTTTTAGATGCGAACTTCAGTAACAATTTCCCTGCTGGTCCTTGTCTGCACAACAGCTCTTTTATTTTTTTTGGACAGTAAGTATCTAAATTCAAAGCGGGCGCTAACAGTGCGCGTAACTATTCCCGAAGGCTCAACGGTGAAAGAGATTAATGACAAACTTATCTTATCCGGCGTGATTTCCCAAGGGGGGCTCGAGAGCAGTCTCGAAGGACATCTCTTCCCTGATACTTATGAATTTTTCGTGCCGTCAGCGATAGAGTCAGTTCGCAAAAAATTCACCGATAACTTTGATGCCAAAGCGATGCCTTTATTATCAGGTAACATTAACGCGCGGGAGGTTTTGATAACCGCTTCCATTATTGAAAAAGAAGTTTCCGGCTCGCGTGACCGCAGGATAGTTTCGGGAATAATTTGGAAAAGACTGCGGGCGGAATTTCCACTCCAGGTTGACGCGACAATTTGTTATGCTAAAGAATCGTTGCCATGCCATCCGATTACTAAAGGAGATCTAATGATTAACTCACCATATAATACTTATCGCAACAAAGGTTTGCCGCCCGCGCCGATTGCTAACCCGGGCTTGGACGCCATCACCGCGGCCCTTAGGCCCGAAAAATCGCCGTACTGGTTTTATCTATCCGACCCAAAAACGCAAAAAACTATTTTTTCGGTTGACCTTGACGAACACCACAAAAATATTGTTAAATACTTGAACTAATATATCAATAATACAACCTATATAAACAAAAAGGCTTGCTTATTTTATGCCTAAATTACCAGTAAAAAAATTCTCTTCACATCCTGGAGCGCCAATGGAACAACCCAATCTGTTCTCGATTCAGACAGATTCCTATAAATGGTTCAGGGATAAAGGAATCGCGGAGCTGTTCGAGGAGATTTCGCCTATAAAAAGCTATACAGGCGACCTGGAGCTTTATTTCTTGGATTATTACTTTGGAGAGCCGAAGTATACCGAGAAAGAAGTGTATTTCAAAGGCATAACTTATGAAGCGCCTCTCCGCGCGCGTCTTAAGCTCGTGAATAAGAAAACCGGTAAAACCAAGGAACAGGAAATATATCTGGGAGATTTCCCTATAATGACTGACAAGGGAACCTTTATAATTAACGGCGTGGAGCGTGTCGTTATTTCACAAATTATAAGGTCGCCCGGAGCTTATTTCACGGTTAATGTTTATCGCGGACGAAGATTATTCGGAGCCAAAGTTATACCCAACAGAGGAGTCTGGTTAGAGTTCGAAACAGACCCCGACGGATTTATAGGTGTTAAAATCGACCGGCACAGGAAAGTAGCGGCAACCGATTTGTTGAGGATTTTCGGTATGGGTGAAGAAGAAATATCATCGACTTTCGGGGAAGCGATAAAAGCAACTTTGCGTAAAGACGGCGCCAAAAATATTTCAGATTCCTACCTTGAGGTTTACAAAAGAATCAGACCCGGAGATCTTGCGACAACGGACGATGCCAAGAAATTAATAGACGCGATGTTTACCGACCCGGCCCGTTATGACCTCTCTTCGGTAGGGCGTTTCAAATTCAACCAACGTCTTCAAGATGGAAATTCTTCGAGCCGGCTTCTTGGATTAAACGATTTGATTAAAGTGATAAAAGAAATCCTCGCCTTAAACGTAAATCCTAAGGCAGAAGCTGATGATATAGACCATCTTGGCAACAGAAGAGTAAGGTCAGTCGGAGAACTTTTGCAAAGCAGGCTAAGAATCGGCTTTGCGAGACTTAGAAGGAATATCCAGGATAAGATGTCGACGCTTGAGCCCGAGCTTATGGGTCCAGTCGCTCTCGTAAATCCCAGGCCTCTTACGGCTATAGTCAGAGAATTCTTTTCATCGTCTCCGGTTTCCCAATTCATGGACCAAGACAACCCTCTTTCCGAGGTTGAGCACAAACGACGTCTTACCGCCTTAGGTCCGGGCGGGTTAACGCGTGAACGGGCAAGCATAGAGGTGAGGGATGTCCATGAATCATATTACGGGAAAATTTGTCCGATTCAGAGTCCCGAAGGACAAAGCATAGGATTGGTCAATCATTTTACCAACTTCGCGCGCTTGAATGAATATGGATTCCTCATGACTCCTTATATTAAAGTGGAAAAAGGTAAATTGACCGGCAAAATTTCATGGCTCGACGCCGTTGCCGAAGAAAAATATAAGATAGCGGCCTCGAACGTCAAATTTGATAAACAGGGAAACATAATCGAAAGCCACGTTGACGCGAGAATCGGAGGCAGGCCGGGAACGTGTTCGGTTTCGGAAGTCGATTTCATCGATATCGCCCCAACCCAGCTTTTGAGCGTCGCCACTTCCTTAGTGCCTTTCTTGGAACACGATGATGCTAACCGCGCCCTTATGGCCTCGAACATGCAGAAACAGGCAGTCCCTTCAATCAAGCCGCAAGCTCCCTATGTAGGTACTGGAATGGAAGACATTGTCGCGAGGGATTCCGGATACCTTGTTACGGCCGACAGTGATGGCGTTGTTTCCGAAATTGATGGCAGCCACATTACGGTTAAGGATGCATCGGGCAAAACCAAGGATTATCAGTTAATCAAGTTTAAGAAAAGCAATAAAGATATGGCAGTTTCTCAACGTCCCCTTGTGAGTAAAGGCGATAAGGTGAAAAAAGGGGACATTTTAGCTGACGGGCACGCGATGGACCACGGGACTTTAGCTCTTGGCCAGAATC
>JACOTQ010000015.1 GCA_016178255.1 Candidatus Colwelliibacteriota bacterium
AAGCTGAAATAAATTTTCTGCCCACTTTGAACTTTCGCGACAATCTCTTTGAATTCAAGATTTTCTATCTCAATTCTGGTCGCGACGAAACCGTAGTCTTTCAAGAATGCAAATATCTTGTACAGGTTTTCTGTCTCTTTGCCCCCCAAAGGACGGGTCCCAAGATTAAGAAAGCGGTCGGAATTAACATTAACGACTTTTAGGAGGCTGCCGTCAACAATCGGAGCCTCACTGAAAACAACCCCATGGTCATCCAGCCAGTAGCACCCATTCTCACACCAAATCGCGAACTTCTCTCTTTCCTCAACCGAGATGCTGATTCTTCTTTTCAACCAGTCTCTATTCACGGCTATCCTGTAAATTTTAGGGTAAGATGCTCCCAAATCCTGAATTTCCACATTTCCCCAGAAAAATAAGCTGTCAGAACCAAAAAAATCTCTGAAATTGCCGTTACCACGAATAATCTCTTCTAAAGCACTCGTCACCTCGTCACCGCTCAAGGATTCATTTCCATTAACATCAATTGATTTAACCTTAGAGAGGCTCGAGAAAAAAACGGCGTAGACCGTGAAACCTACTATCGCAATAACGGACGTTATCCAAGAGACAATCTTAAAACGACGCCATAAAAGCTTTTTCCGTTCTATATCAAGAAGAGGCGGTGATTTCGTCCTTGCCGACATAAGCTTTTAAAGCTTCCGGCACTGCGACGGTGCCTTTTTCCGTCTGATAATTTTCTAAGATAGCAATCAATATCCTAGGGGATGGTAAAGCAGTGTTATTAAGCATGTAAACGTATTTTCTATCTCTGTTCTTATCAACGTATTTCACATTAAGCCTCCTCGACTGCCAGTCTAAAAAATTGCTTGCAGAGCCGGTCTCGGCCCAGCGATTCATTCCCGGCAGCCATGCTTCCGTGTCAAACTGACGGTATTTGCCAGCGCCTAAATCTCCTGTGCAAATAATAAGTCTCCTGTAAGGCAGTCCCAGCTCCTCGTGCATTTCTCCGGAAATCTTGACCATCTCATCTTGTAACTTTACCGTTGCTTCTATGTCGGCTTCGGCCAATACAACCTGTTCAACCTTCATAAACTCGTGGACACGGTACAGACCCTTGACATCCTTGCCGTAGCTCCCAATCTCACTGCGATAACATTGACTAAACCCCGACATCTTTATCGGTAAGTCTTCCACTTTCAAAACTTCATCGGAGTAATACGCCAATAGCGACGGCTCGGCAGTACCAACTAAAAACTTTTTATCTTTACTTAACTCCCCGGTTGCTTCCTTATCGGAAGTAGCCACTTGATATATTTCATCAATTTCGGGATCGTATTCCAAACCTTTAAAATAGCCTGTGCCATATAGAGCAAATTCTTTCACCAGTGTAACCCCTGAAGCCGCCGACTTTCGTACCCCTCTCAAAATCAATGATATCCAAATCTCTCCCGAGCTGGACATGGTCTTTAGCTTGAAAATTGAATTTCTTAGGCTCGCCCCATCTGTAAACTTCTCTATTGTCGGCCTCGCTTTCACCAACCGGAGTGTCAGGAGAAATAATGTTAGGCACGAGTACCATAAGTCGATTGAATCTTTCTTCAACTGGCTTCAGATTTTCTTCCGCTTCTTTAAAACCCGTCTTAAGTCGCGCTCCTTCCTCGCGGTCTTTGGTTTTTTTCTGCTCGGCGCGTACGGTCTCAGCTTTTAAAATAAGTTCCCGCCTTGCCTTATCTACCTCCAGGATTTCATCGATAATCTTAGGGTCGATACGTTTCTTTTGAGAGACATCTTTTAGCAACTCGGCGTTTTCCCGAATAAATTTAACGTCAACCATGTGTTTATAATACTACTTATTTCTCATTAAGGGGAAAAACACAGTTTCCCTGACCGGTTTGTTCATCAAAACCGAGAAAAATCTTTCTGACATTCCAAAACCCGCGGCCGGAGGCATTCCGTACTCCAGAGCTTCCAGGAAATCTTCATCAAGCATTTGAGCTTCGCGGTCACCCTCCTCACGCAATCGCATCTGTTCTTCAAAACGCTCTCTCTGGTCAATAGGGTCGTTTAATTCTGAAAAACCCTTGCCAAGTTCAGTTCCAGCAGCGACAATCTGCATTCGCTCCACGCGCCTGGGGTCTTTCAAGGAACGCTTAGCCAGAGGTTCGATAACAACCGGCGGGTCAATCAAAAAGCAAGGCTCAATAAGGTTCGGGCGGATAGTTTTCTTGTAAATCAAGTCGATAAGCCGCCCCATGCCATCTTTAGGTTCAGGTTTCAGCCCCAACGACTTAGCTTTCTTAAGAAGTTCCTCTCGAGACGCTACAAGCGGGTCAAGGCCATTAATTTTTTTAAATATTTCAACATAATCCACCTTCTTCCACCTCTTGCCCCAGTTTATTTTCTGCCCGTTCCAATTTGTCACAAGGCCCCCGCAAGTTTCCTTGACCACCGCTTTATAGAGTCTTTCAATAAGTTTCATTAAATCATTGTAATCCGCATAAGCCCAGTAAAATTCCATCTGGGTATAATCCTGAAGATGTTCTGCGTCAATCCCTTCATTTCTGAAAATTCTGCCAATCTCAAAAACCTTCTCATAACCCCCGACCAGAAGTTTCTTAAGAGCGATTTCCAAAGAAATCCTTAAATAAAAATCTGTATTCAGGGCATTGTGATGGGTAACAAAGGGTTCTGCCTCGGCCCCGCCGGGGACAGCTTCAAGAGTCGGTGTCTCAACCTCCAAAAAACCATCCTTTTTTAAAGTCGTTCTCACAACATCCCAAAACTTGCTCTTCTTTATAAAAACTTCCCTTAGATCCGGATTCATGAGAAGATCTAAATATCTTTTCCTCAATCTTGACTCCGTATCTGTTAGGCCGTAGAAATCTTTAGGTATTGGTCTCAAAGATTTCACTAAAATTCGGACGCTCTTTACTTCGATACTCTTCTCGCCACGCTTGGTTTTAAAAACAGTCCCGGAAATTTCAATGAAATCGCCCATATCAAGATTGTCCTTCCAGAAAGAAAAATCTTTTAGACTGTCTTTCTTTAAAACAGCCTGGATTAAACCACTTTCATCGCTTACATCAATAAATAGAACCCCGCCCTGGTCTCGGATTGCCCTCGCGCGTCCAACCACGCGTATCTTAGCGGGGTAAGGTTCTATACCGCGAGCTTTAATCCGCTCCAGCTTTCGAAGTCTCTCTTCTATCAATGAATCGAGCATCAAAGCATTTTACAACTTTTTAGCTTATTTTGTAGATTTTATATTCAACAATGCCATTTGGCGCGTCAACCGCTACAGAGTCGCCAACTTTATGCCCTATAAGCTGCCGCCCCAAGGGAGATTCATTGGAAATAAAACCTTCCTCCGGCCTAGCCTCATTACTCCCGACTATGGAAAACTTCAGAGATTTTCCGTTGCGTATTACTTCAACTGTCGATCCGACATCAATGTTATCTTGGTCGATATTCTTTTTAATGATGACCGCGTTCATAATAATATCTTCTAAACTCTCAATGCGTCTCTCCATGTTACTTTGTTCTTCACGCGCTGAAGAATATTCGGCGTTCTCTGATAAATCCCCAAGCTCCTTGGCTCTTTTGAGTTTGTCGGCAATATCAATTTTTGTAACCGTCTTTAAATTGTTAAGTTCCAATTTTAACTCTTCCAAGCGTTCTTTACTTAAAAAATAATCCACTTTTATTTAGCTTATCAATTTATTTCTATTGCGACCTTTCCAGGTTTCCGGATTTTAATTTATAAATGTCTTGCCATAACCAAAGCCGTATTTTTACGGTCTCAAGTAATACTTTAATATAGGCCGATAAACCGACTTGGGAGTTCGGGTCGTTAATCCAGACAACTGGTATTTCCTTTACCTTGTATTTCAAACGTTTTGCTAAAGATAAAATTTCGATATCGAATCCCCAACCGTTTATTCGCTGCAACGGGAATATTTTGAGCGCCGCCTCCTTAGAAAAACACTTGAAACCGCACTGCGTGTCCCAAATGCCCGGCAAGAGCATTATTTGTATGAAAAGATTACCGGCATTGCCGGCGATACGCCTATACCAAGGTTGCGGCGGAGAAAGACGAGAACCCTCAACATCGCGAGAGCCTATAACCACGTCATATCCTTTCTCCAAAAACGGAATCATTTTTTCGAATTGGTCAACCGACGTTGAATTGTCGGCATCGGTGAAAAGCCGATAGTCTCCACTGGCTTCCAACATCCCCTGCCTTACTACTCCGCCTTTTCCTTTGTTTGTTTTGTTGTCTATCAAGCGGAGATTTTTAATAATGCCTGAAAATCTCTTCACCACTCCGGCCGTATCGTCAGTCGAGCCGTCGTTAATGACAATAACCTCGTAATGATACTTAACTTTTGATAAATGCTTATCAATATCTATTAAAGCAAATGGCAACCTCTTAACCTCATTGTATGCTGGTATAATAACCGACAAATAAGGCCTTTTAATCATCTTTTCTTCCACTGACTTGCCCGTCTGGCCTTCCTTAAGCCGTACTTCTTTCTCTCAACCATCCTTGAATCGCGTGTTAGGTAGCCCAGGCTTCTTAGTTCGCTTTTCAGTTCCGGTCTGTAACCAAGGATGGCCCTTGCCAACCCTAATTTAATAGCTTCCGATTGAGCCATAATGCCACCTCCCTTTACAATCGATTCGACCTTCATTTTTTGCCCGGGGCCACCTAAAACTTTAAGAGGCTCGGAAGCACTGTTTTGATAACGAAGTACTTTAAAGTAATCAATGGCATTAGAACCATTGATAATAAATTTACCCTTTGACTCCGTTGGCTCATTATATACACGAACGCGCGCAGTCGCGGTTTTACGCCTGCCTATTCCTTCGAAATAATTTAAATTGTTTTTCATGGTCGAGCGGGTTATTTCTCTATAACTAACAGTTTAAGTCGCTTGGCCCTTAATTTATTATCAGGCAGCATCTCTCTTACTGTTTTGCGTAAAACCATAACGGGGTCTTTCTCAAAAATTTGTTTCATGTTTTTTGTTCGTAAGTGCCCCATGTAGCCGGTATGACGATGATATAACTTTTGTTCCATCTTCTTACCGGTTACCCTAATCGCGCCGACATTCTTAACCATAACCCTGTTGCCGCCAATTTTTCTGGGCTCATAAGCTGGGCTATTCTTTCCTTGAAGTATGCCCGCAATTTCAGTCGCGACTCTCCCTAAACTTCTATTCTTACTATCAATGACATGCTCTTTCATGAATTTTCTACTTTACAAACTCGATTAAAACCTGAAAAGCCGCGTCTCTTTTCCTCGCGCCCATCAATTTTACAATCCGTAAATATCCACCCTTTTTATCTTTATAACGAGGCGCGATTTCATAATACATTTTGGAAGCGGATTTTTCTGGCAATCTCGAATTCAATATTCTTAGAGATGCCAAAGTCTGACGCCTGCCCAAAGTAACAAGCTTTTCCGTTCTCGGCTTTATCTCTTTAGCCCTCGCAACGGTAGTCTTCATTTTTCCCTCCATAACGAGATTGTGAATTAAACCGGAGATAAAACTTCTGCGTCGGCCTTTTATTCTGCCGAACTTTTTACTTTTGCTTAAATGCCTCATTCTTTAGGCGGCCTCTTCTTAGCTGCAGATGACTTCGGCTTTTCTTCAACAGATTCTTCTTCCTTCATTTCGATATCGGATAACCGTCCCATCAGTTTCGATTTCAAAATTTATTCTGTTATAATCTGTCCTATCGCCAACACGCATATTTTCCATAATGAAGTTAGCGCTTACAACTGGCGAAAAAATAGCATCCAACGCAATAGCGCCGATAGGCAGCTTGTCAACTTTCTGGCTCTCAACTGGCACGTAACCCAGTCCTTTTTCAACAGTAATCTCCATATCCAATTCGGCGTTTTTGGAAGTGAGCGTTGCAATATGGAGTTCCGGATTTTGAATCTCAACATCCGCGTTACCCTTGATGTCCGCGGCGGTTACCTCCTTTTCGCCCTTCACTTTCAAGCTTAAAACTTGCGGCTCGTTGGCGTTAAATCGGAATCTCACCATTTTTAGGTTAAGCCCGAGTTCCACAACATCCTCCATAATGTCCGGAATGGTTGTAAACTCGTGTTTAACACCCTTAATTTTAAACCTGGTTACGGCCGCCCCAGGAAGAGACGACAAAAGCACTCTTCTTAAAGCGTTGCCGACCGTAAGTCCATAGCCACGGTACAAACCATCAATCACAAAAAGGCCATGTTTCCCATCCTCTGAAACTCTTTTTATCTTTACGCTCTCGCTTAAATAAGCAAATTCCATGTTATTTTTTATGAATAATAATCGACTACCGCGTTAATATCAAAGGGAGCGATTACGTCGTGCGGTTTAGCGACGATTTCCCCTTCCAATTTCTCTTTGTCAAAACTAAGCCAGGTCGGCACTTCATAGTTTTTAAGCTTGTCCTTCAAATCTTGGAAAACAGCCGCATTTTTCGATTCGGGACGTATTGATACTTTATCTCCAATTTTCATCCTCCGTGATGGAATAGTCACTTTACGACCGTGGACGCTGAAATGTCCATGTCCCACAAGTTGCCTCGCGGCCGAGCGGCTCGAGACAAAACCCAGGCGAAAAATTACATTATCCAACCGGCTCTCTAAAATTTCTATCACGCCCTGGGAAGTTACTTCGGCCTTTCTTTCCGCCTCGCTAAAAACTTTACCTAACTGCTTCTCGCTTAAGCCGTAAGTAAATCTCACTTTTTGCTTTTCTTGAAGCTGTTTGCCGAATTCACTCACTTTCCTACGATGGCTTTTGCCGTGCTGGCCAGGGCGGTAAGGTTTTCTTATAAGCGCGCATTTTGGAGAACCGCAACGATCCCCCTTGATTGAAAGTTTTACTCCTAAACTTCTTTCTTTTTTCTCTAAAATCTTTTGCATAAGTTAACTAAACTCTCCGAACTTTTTTCGCCTTGGGACCATTATGAGGAATCGGAGTGACATCTCTAATAGACAAGATATTGAACCCAAAATTCAAAAGGGACCTTATCGCCGAATCGCGCCCGGCCCCCACGCCTGAAACAAGCACATCAACATTAAACGGACCAGTTTTGGCTATTTTCTCGCTTATGGCAGATGTCACTTTTGAAGCCGCAAAAGGAGTAGCCTTCTTAGGCCCCGAAAAACCTAAAGAGCCCGCGGTTGCCCAGGCAATGACATTCCCCTTCTCATCGGTGATTGTAACTATGGTATTGTTAAAAGAGGCGGTTATGTAAACCCTACCAGTATCTACTTTTCTGGATTCCTTTTTGGAAGGCGACTTCACAGCCGCGATTGCCAAATCTCCTCTTTCTCCCTCCGGCTTTTTATTAACAACCTTCTTCTTTCCCATTTTATTATTTCAAGTCTGCCTTTCTCTTTCCGCTACCAGCGGTTTTTCTTACGTTGCCTCTCACGCTCCTGGAATTAGTCTTAGTCCTCTGACCGCGAACCGGCAAACGTTTAAGATGCCGAATTCCTCTGTAAGACTTTATTTCCTTTAAGCGGGCGATGTTTTGTTTTATAACCTGTCGCAATTCGCCCTCGACTTTATATTTTTCACCGATAGCGTCTTTAAGTTTATTATTACAAGAAAAAGAGAGATCTCTTGAATCTCTGCATAATGAAGAAATAAATAAAGAAAAAATAATCTCTGTAGCCAATGCAGAGATTGATCGGCTAGAAAAAATAAAGAAAGACATAAAAGAAATAGATCATTGTCCTCTTTGCCAGAGCAAAATAACTAGCGATCACGTAAATCATGTATCTAAAGAAGCAAACGCTTTGATTAAAGAATTAGAACAGCAGCATTATAAAACAACCCAAGAATTAC
>JACOTQ010000016.1 GCA_016178255.1 Candidatus Colwelliibacteriota bacterium
TTCCGTCCTTCGGAACGCCTCCTGCCACCGCGTTTCTACCATTGGCGGCTCGCATGTAGTAGTAACCGTGGACTGGCATAAAAAACTTCGGCTTTAATAGCTCGGCTACCATCGTTAAGTCATCGCCAGGCGCGTGGCCGCTGGAGTGAATGTCGATTATATCAGATTGGAAAACAATGGCGCCCTGACGCACCAAGTTGTCTTTCAAGGTCTGAACTTTTCTTTCGTTGCCTGGTATGACCGAGGATGAGAATATCAGGCTATCGCCCTCTTTGATTCTTATGTGTCTATGCTCGCCGTTAACTATTTTCATAAGGCCCGCGTTTGATTCTCCTTGAGCTCCGGTTGTGATGATGATGATGTTCTCGTCCTTGTGTTTCCCCATTTCTTCAACCGGGATGATAGTGCCTTTTTTAACTTTCATGTAGCCAAGCGTCTGGGTTATTTGGACGTTATCCTTTAAAGAACGGCCGTTGATGACAACCTTTCTGCCTAACTTCTCCGAAATTTTGATTATTTCGGCAATACGGGTAAGCATGGACGAAAAGGTCGTTAAGATTATCCTTCCCCGCGCTTGTTTCAGGAGAGACTCAAGGTTTTTTTCAACTATTCTTTCCGATAATGTCCGGCCTTTCTCTTCGGCGTTCGTGCTGTCACACATAAAGGTGTGAACGCCCATCCCCCC
Organism: Candidatus Colwelliibacteriota bacterium; assembly: GCA_016178255.1. Taxonomy (GTDB): domain Bacteria; phylum Patescibacteriota; class Minisyncoccia; order UBA6257; family Colwellbacteraceae; genus JACOTQ01. The sequence continues at coordinate 686 of JACOTQ010000016.1, forward strand.
AATGCGTTTTATTTCATCAAGGCCGGTAGCGGTACCGTCCTCGGTGTAGTCAATGCGAAAGTCGCCGAAATGGACTATGTTGCCAATGGGTGTTTTTATAATCACGCCGGTACTATCAGGTATGGTGTGTTCAACATTCACGAATTCCAGGTCGAAATATTCCCCAACTTTAATTTTTTGTCCCGTTTCTATCCCAACCACATTCAGCTTCGGGGCGTTCACGAATTCCTCCTGTCTTTTTTCGATGATGGCCTTGGTAAGCTTCGCGGTGTAAATCGTAGGATTGCCTAATTTGCCTATAAGGTAGGGGATGGCGCCGATGTGGTCATAATGTCCGTGAGTTAAGACGACTGCGCGGACATTTTTCTTTTTAGGTTCTAAGTAGGCGATGTTGGGAACGATATAATCAATCCCGGGCGTTTCCTCTTCGGGGAATTGAATGCCCATGTCTATGATTACGATTTCCTCCTTGTATTCAAGGAACGCCATATTCCGCCCGACCTCTTCGAGACCGCCCAACGGCACCAATCGCAAAGCGCCCTCGTTGGCTTTAACTGGGTTTTGTTTTTTGGGAGTGGCAGATTCGTATCTAGCCGACTCTTTTCTGATTTTTGGAACCATATTTTAAATTTACTTAACTTTGGTGGGCAAGGAGGGAGTCGAACCCTCACAACCTTGCGGTCATAGGCTCCTGAAGCCTACGTGTCTGCCATTCCACCACTTGCCCCGAATTACACGGTGGATTTGATTATTTACCTCTACCTTCGTAATTTTTAAAAATTGTCCAGAAGCTTAGAATTTTGCCGCCGAGGTTTTAAACATTATGACAACTGCCTTTAGGCACCAAAATAAGCTCACCGCCTTTTACTTTGAATGTTTCGGAGTCAATCTCCATCAAACCGTCGCCTTCAATGAAGAGATATACTTCTTCGGTTTCTTTATGAGAATGTCCGGTGGTGGATTTGTTCTCGTAGAGTTCAGTTAGAGAAACATTGAGGTTCTCTAAGACCGTGAGATCGTAAACCTTGTAGATTTCATTATCTCTTATGAGGTTAGCTAATTTCTTATATTCTCCTATATTCATGGATAAATGTCAATACATTAAATTTACTTAAACACTCTCTTAGTTTTCACGTACCATTTGTTTATGTCGGCAAATCTGTCCGTGGCTGTGTTTATTACTTTAGTCGTGTCGATTCCCCCTAACTTTGGAGCGGCAACATAGAGATAGTCAGGCGAATACAGGAAGACGGCCGGGTAATCGGCGGCTATCAAGTCGCTTATATTTTTAAGCCTTTTTAAGCGGTCTAACTCATTAAAATTTTTTCTGTAAGCTTCAAGGTCGGCGTCCACTTTCTTATTCTGGTATAAGGCGAGATTCTGGTCCGGGTAGAACCTTCTTAATGAGTGCCAGAAAGCGAAGAGGTCTTGCCCTTCTTTAACTGTGTTGCCAAAGAGGAGCATCTCATAGCTTGTATTTTTTAAAGCCTCGTCTTGTTCCCTGACCCCAAGGCTTTTAAGTTCTTTCGGCGACGTGCTCTGATTGATGAAAATCGCGTAATATCTTGATGAAGGGAAATAATAGATGTTGTGGCGCAAATTAACTTGCCCTAAAGATTCAGCCGAGCTTAATCCGAAACCATCAATCTGACCGGAATTATAGGCTTGCGTTAATTCTCCGGTGTCATGATAGAACTTGAAAACTATTTTTTGGATGTTCGGTTTATCCGCGAAATAGCCACCGTTTCTTTGGAGATTAAAAACAGTGATAACGCCCTTCTTATCATTTGTGTAGCCTGACGCCTTATAAGGTCCGGAACCAATTGGTTTAAGTCCGTAAATCGAAAACCGCAAGTTTTCAACTGGCGTATCGGCGAAAATATGTTTCGGGATTATTAAAATGTTTTCTAAGTGGTCCTGTTCAAAGAAGGCGTACGGATTTTGTAGGACGAATTTCACCTCCAATTCACTTACCCGTTCCGCGGTTACGCCCTGAAAGCTGGCGTAAAGGGGGGAACGAGCTTCCGGATTTTGAATGGTATCAAGCGTGAAAATTATATCGTCCGCCGTAAGGATTTCTCCGTCGTGCCAGGCAACCCCTTCCTTAAGACGAATATTATAAGTTTTGTCGTCGTCGCTTCTTTTTATGCTTTCGGCAACTTCTGTCACGCTTGAGTAAACTAATCTTGAAATGTCTCTATCAATCTCTGTTGTGGGGATGACTGGGTTTATGAAAATCGGCTGGCCGACCGCTCCTTCGCGAAATTCCCCGCCGCTTTTCGCAACGAGGACGGTATTGTCCATAATAAACAGGGATAGGGTTAGATACCCGGATACGGCAAAAACTAAAAAAGCAGCGAAAAACATAAAGCGTTCGTTTTTAGACCAAGCGTGAAAAATTTCAACAATCTTCATAAAAGACGGGAAGAGCGCATTACTTTTATAATCAAAACTTACTTTAAAAGACTTAACACGGAAATAGCCGCGAATAGGACCGATAAGGCTATCGTTCCCGCGAAGATGAGCCTTTCGGCGCCCCTTCTTTTTTGGTAAAAACCGCCGCTTTCACCTCCGCCGAAAACCCCGGAGACACCCGAGGAGCGGTCTTGAATAAGTATCAGGCCTATTAACAGAACGGATACTAATATTTGCGCGATTGTCAGGTATTGCATATATCTCTTTAATAATTACAAGATTAAGTTTTTTTAGGCAAGTGAATTATGAGGTTTACGATGCCCAATATTAACGTTGAATACAGAAGAGGCAAAAGCCCACTTATTGTAACAGAGGTCAATAAGTAGTCAAGAAGAAGCAGGGTTAGGACGTTTATAAGGATGCTCGCGAGGCCCAGCGTAATAATTATGAGCGGAGCCAAAAAGAGCTTTATAATAGGGCGCAAAAAAAGATTAATGAGTGTTAGAACGCTCACGGCTATAAGGAAGTCTCTTAAATTGAGGGGTAGTTCAAAATAATTCCGAGGACGGTCGGAGCAACATCCGAGAGTACCCCTATGCTTTCTTTTTCTATCCTTGCGATTTCAAAATCGTCTTTGTCGCTTTCATAACCTCGTCCTACTATATATATAGGTACAGGGTTGGTATCATGTTTTGTTTCAGTCAACCCGGTTCTTGGGTCGAACATGCGTTCCACATTCCCGTGGTCGGCTGTTATTAAAAGCACCCCATCTTTATCAATAACCTTTTTAATCAATTCGCCGATTTGCGCGTCAACTGCTTTTATGGCTGTGATGGCGGCTTCGAAGTTGCCGGTGTGAGCGACCATGTCGCCGTTGGCGTAGTTTATGAGGATGAAATCATAAACGCCGTCGTTCATGGCCGAAATCGCCCTCGCGGTAATTTCTCCGGCCATCATTTCGGGGAATTCATCGTGGTGGGGGACGTTGCGCGA
>JACOTQ010000006.1 GCA_016178255.1 Candidatus Colwelliibacteriota bacterium
AAGAGCCAAAGATAAAATTTTAAAGATAGACGACACGGTTACTAATGACCTTACTGTTGATGAAGCGGTTAAACTGATAAGAGGTGATATTGGGACAAGAGTTGTTTTGAATATTTTCCGAGATGAATGGGAAAAATCGAAAGATATCGAAATTATAAGGGCTAAAGTTGATGTGCCAACTGTAGATTGGAGCATAAAAGACGGTGGCGTTCTTTACCTTCAACTTTATAATTTCAACGGCAATACCGGCTTGGTTTTCTATAAAACTATGATGGATGCCCTCTCAAAAGGCGGTATAAGAGGAATAGTTCTCGATTTGAGAAATAATCCTGGAGGATATCTCGACATCGCGGTCGACCTTGCGGGTTGGTTCTTAGAAAAAGGGGATATTGTGGCTAAAGAACGCTTCGCCGATGGCCAAGAAAGAATCTTCAAGGCCAATGGCAACAAGGCATTGAAAGGCATTCCTCTTGTGGCCTTAATTAATGGTGGTTCAGCATCAGCATCTGAAATCTTAGCGGGCGCGTTAAAAGTGAATAGAGGAATAAAACTAATTGGTGAGAAAAGTTTTGGAAAGGGTACCGTCCAAGAGCTCCAGGAACTTAAAGATGGCTCAACATTAAAAATAACCATAGCCAACTGGTTATTGCCGGATAATTCAATGATTGAAAAAATTGGACTCACGCCTGATGTAGAGATAAAACTTACGGACGAAGATTTCGAAGCGAAAAAAGACCCTCAATTGGATAAGGCTTTAGAAATATTAAGAGCCGAGATTGCTAAATAATGAAAGTAATTTTATTGCAAGATATAAAAGGCGTCGGGAAAATTTATGAAGTTAAAAATGTCTCCGACGGCTATGCCAGGAACTTTCTTTTCCCAAGAAAGTTAGCCAGGATTGCAAATGACGCGGCCATGAACGATTTAAAATCTCAAAAAGAAAATTGGGAAAAAGAAAACGCGTCTTTAAGGGGCAAATTCACCGAAATTCAAGACAAGCTCGCTAAAGAACCAATATTATTCAATCTCAAAACCGCCGGAGATGATAAAGTTTTTGGCTCGGTAACTAAAAAAGAAATAGAAACAAGGCTCATGAAAACATCGGGTAAGCTTGAATTATTGAAAGTTAACTTGGAGCGCCCCCTAAAAACTTTAGGTATTCACGAAGTGGAAATAGATTTAGGTAGGGGAGTAGAAGGTAAAATAAAAATTAAGCTGGAAAAGGAATAACGCTTAAACAACGGAAACCACTGTCACATATCTGGTGTGACCGTCAAAGCGAACTTTCTTTTTTGAGTAAAATTTAACAACTCCGCTTTTCCCGGCGTATAAAGTGTCATCGCCGGCAATCTTTATGTTAGCACCGGCTAAATACTTGCTTCCTCTCTGCCTAATTATGATTTGGCCCGGATTCACACTCTGACCATCCTGCAGCTTAACACCCAGTCTTTGAGCCGCGGAATCCCTGCCTAATTTAGTTGAACCCCCTGACTTTGTATGTGCCATTTTTGTTTAAATTTTCTTAAAATTTAACTAGCAAATTTGAGCATCCGCCAAAGCTTTAGCGACGGCGGATAGCCATCCATGTAATTAGGATATAGAATATAGGAATTAAATGAGCCTGTCAATTATCAAAGAAAAGTTTAAAGAGCAGTATTTCCGCATTGGAATAATCATTTTTCTTACCTCTCTTTTAAGCTTCGGCATCGGTTATTTGATAGGCCGAGACTGGCACCACGCCCCGATTATAGTGAATGTTGCCGATAAGCAATAACGTATTTTACACGTAACCGATTTTCCTAAGAAGATAATCATTTTCCCATTCCCAAAGTTTCTTGGCGCCTAAAAATGCCTGGAAATCGTCGTGCCAGTAGGGGAATTCCTTCAGTTCTATCTCGCCCTTCAATTCCGACCAATCATGCTCTAAATCCCGACAAAAATTATAAGTCCCATTACCATTATTGGTTCTGGGCTTTCTTACCTTCTCTCTACCGCCTTTAACTCTCCGAATGGCTCCGCAACGAAGACAATTTTGATTTTGGTCTATCCTTAAAATCCAACGAGTTTGCAGATTCCTGAAATTCTCCTGAAGAGAAGCAAAATAGGCGGCCGTCTGTAAATTGTAATCTCTGTAAATCGCCTGTGATGTCTTAATGTCCAAGACTCCGAACTTTCCGTCAATTAAGGCTAAAGCGTCAATCGTCCCCGCATATCTTTCATTAAAATTCACAATTCTTTTTTCAACCCATTCCAGGTCAACATAGATATTCGTGTTCTTAAGAAAAACTTTCAATGCTTGAATGGCCGGAGCTATGCTTTCATTAACTTCAGGATTCTCGCCAACCAAAACTTTCTCTGCTGTCTCATGAACCAAAGTTCCTTCGTCAGCCGATATTTTTTTAATGGCCTCACCTTCGGCAAAACCGTTAAGTTCTCCATAAAAACGGTATAAGGCCGGCTTGGCTTTAATATCTATAATACTTGTTACTCGGGGATACCAAATACCATCAATCACGTAGCCGCTTGAGCCTTTAAATTGTTCGGGGTCCGGAAAATACATTAAAATCAGTCTCGCCTAAGCGGACACGCTTTATTTTAGCAAACGCGGAGTTAAGTTTACAATGTCGCCGGCGCCCATCATTACTACGACGGCAGAATTTAGAATATAGAATTTAGAATTTAGAATGCTATTTATTACATGCGCCAAATCTTTAGGGTGGGGGAGATATATAATTTCTTTTGGCCCGTTCTTTCTTTTTGAAACTACTTGAGCTAATTTTTCAGAGCTAACATTATGCGACACTTTGCTTTCCCTACCCTTAACCTTATAAACGTCCAATAAAATAAGCGCATCCGCTTCATCAAAGGCCCTAATAAATTCCTTAAAAAGCAGTTTCAACCTTTCTATCTGATGAGGCTGAAAAACGCATATAAGCCGGTGTTTCGGAAACTTTTCACGAAACCCTTGAAGCGTGGCGCGAACTTCCGTAGGATGATGCCCGTAATCGTCGTAAACAAGAATTTGGAGTCTGGAATCTGGAATTTTGAGTTGACCCTTATATTCCATCCGCCGCCAAGCGCCGCGATACTTAGATAACGCTGCGAGTATTGATGTTTCATTAATACCTAATGACTTCGCAAGTTTAAAGGCCCCAAGGGCGTTAGACAAGTTATGCCTCCCGGGTATTCTCGTCTTTCGCGTCACGCAAAGAAAACCAAATTACTTTCTTGTTTTCCAGCTTACTCTTCAGCGAAAAAAGGTTTTTATCGTCCTTGTTCAAAACCAAAATGCCGCCCGGATTCAAATTGTTCATAAACTTAAGAAAGCTCTTTTTAATACTCGTTAAGTCCTTATAGTAATCCAGATGCTCACGGTCAATATTAGTTATCAAAATCGCTTCCGGACTATAATTCAAAAATGACCCTTTATACTCGTCAGCTTCAATTATTAAATATTTACTTCTGCCCAATCTGAAATTTTTACCCCCGAATTCTTTTAACTTGGTTCCAACAATAACCGTGGGGTCCAATTTCGCTTCCAAAAAAATTAAACCCAGTAGGGCAGTGGTCGTACTTTTTCCGTGACTTCCCGCTACCGCCAAAGTTTTATACTTCGTGGTCAACTCGCCAAGGGCCTCCGGATAGGTCTTTACAGGTATCTTAAGCCGTTTTGCCTCCATAATTTCAAGATTATCTTGAGGTATGGCCTGGCTATACACAACTAAGTCTAAATTAGGCCTAATATTGGACTTCTTATGTCCAATTTTGACCTTTGCGCCATCCTTAGCTATTTCCACAGATTCTTGCGTCTTTGATGCATCTGACCCGCTTACAAGCCAATTTTGAGCCAAAAAATAACGGGCTAGGGCGCTTATGCCTATCCCGCCAATACCTATAAAGTGAACCTTAGATTTGGTCATAGTTAGAATCGGTAACTATCTCACTATATAAGCCATTTAGAGCTTTGGCCAGGTTATTTATAATCTACATCTGTCGCATAACCTACATTATGCGACATGTATTACTCGTGAAATCGTATCGTAATAACTTATATTCAATTCCTTGCCAATCCACCATCTTTAACTATCATATCCTTAACTTCTTTATAAGACCTAAGCACCGAATGAGATTCCTCTAATAACTCTTCGGATTCACTTATCAGCCTTCGATATCTGGAGATACCTATCAGAACATTCACTATGTTAAAAACGAATACTGAGTATTGCCTAAAGATATTTTTATAAACTGGGGCCCCCGATAGACTCATTACTTGAAGTATTCCATCTTTGACTGAGCTTTTCAGTTGAGCTTTTGAGTGAGCATGAAGAATTGCATTCGATATAATCTTCCATTCTCTGTAAATATCAGACACCATTTTTCTTTCTATATCTGGATAAATTTTATCTTTATCTTCTCTTACACGAGCCTCAATTTTAGAGGCTTTAAAATACCATTCCCCTCTCTCCGCCGTCTCTAAGACATCTCCTGAGGTTTCTAACCACTTTTTTAGGCTTTCATTATTATGAATAATATCTATAGAGATCAAGATAAACTCTAAACAGTTCCGTAGAATCATTCTCGATTCTTCAGGAAACCCACTCTCTAATAGAGACAAAGAACTAATTACTCTTTTTACTGCAGTGCCTAAAACTTCTAAAGACGCTAATTCTTTGTCAGAACTTTTGACCACTCTACCTGTAAGATTCAAGGTTTGAAAATATAGGCTTACCGCCGCTTCAAAGGTGGCCCATTCATCTTTCGTAATCGCATCGAACTTGATCCTCGTATCTTTAAGACTGTCCCTTATCAACTTTAGGCTAGCGAGATGTAGTGACTCGTTATCTTCTAGAAATTCCATGTCTCCTATTGTAACACCCCGTTTTAAACGAAGTCGGGCTTATTGAAATTGCTCTTCACTTATATATATCAATCCACTACAGCAAACCCTACAACTGCGACAAACCTGCCCTAATAAGACTCACTAAAAATTCTAAAAGCTTAACAATAATGTTGCCGAAAACTCTTACGATATTAAGCACGTTTCCATTCAAACTGTTGAGCTGGCTGATGATATAATTTATAAGGTCCATTTGAAAGTATTATATTACAAATAATCCATTGGGTTAATAGTGACCCCCACGGGTACTAAACCGGCTCCGGGGAATGATTTAAGTATTACGCTTGGGGCCCAATAGACGCTAAGGTGAAGGTGTGGGCCAGTCGAGTAACCGGTTTTTCGCGAATAGCCTACGAGCTCCC
>JACOTQ010000019.1 GCA_016178255.1 Candidatus Colwelliibacteriota bacterium
ACCTCCAAGAATGCCATACCTAAAAGAGAGGCTTCAATTACGCAGAGCGGCATTGATAAGTCCCAGCGGGAGATTAAAGAACGCTACGAAATAATAAGACGCGTGACCGGCGCGAAAGAAATCGCGAGACGCGTTGATTACAGATAGCGACTGGTTTCGGAATTTATCATTTAAGGCCTATAATTAAACTATGGCCGAAAACCTTGCGGGCAAAGTTCAGGAATTCGTAAAGATAAAGGACATCAAAGAAGGCATAGTCGTTTTGAAAAACGGCGGCCTGCGGCGAATCGTTTTGGTTGACGGTCTAAATTTTGACCTGAAATCCGAAGAAGAACAAAACATTATTACTTACGCCTATCAGAATTTCCTGAATTCTCTGGATTTTTCAATTCAGATTAATATCCATTCCCGAAAGCTGAACGTTGATGACTACCTAAAGAAACTGGAAGAGAGGAAAGCCGGCGAGTCGAGCGAGCTCCTGAAAACCCAGATTGGCGAATATCTGGAGTTCGTGCGGTCATTCGTGGAAACGAACGCGGTTATGAATAAAACATTCTTCGTTGTCGTCCCCTACGACCCTGTCTCCATCCCGACAAAAAGTTCTCTTTTGGCGAACATTTTCGGCGGCACCGGCAAGAACCAAGCATCGGAAAAAAGTTCCGAAATATCTCCCAGCCACCGAGAACAACTCCATCAAAGGGTGGAGCAGGTGGTAACCGGCTTAAGGCAGGTTGGTTTGCGCGCCGTTAGCTTGGAAGACCCTGAACTGCTTGAGCTGTTCTACAATTTCTATAATCCGGAGGCAATTGAGAAGAAAGAGATTAAGGCCGGCGCCGAGGGAGCCGCTTCAAAAATCGAAGATATTATTGCGCCCCCTTCAATCGAGGTCGCTCCAAACCACTTAAAGCTTGGCAATAAACTCGCAAAAACGCTCTTCGTTTTCAATTACCCTCGTTACCTATCAAGCGGATGGTTCTCGCCTATTATTAATCTTCCTGAACTATCGGACGTTTCATTGTTCATCAGTCCGGTGGACACCGGAATCGCTTTGAGAAACCTAAGGAGAAAGTCCGCGCAGCTACAATCCCAGATATCCGAAGCCCAAGGGAAGGGCTTGGTCCGAGACCCGGTTTTAGAAACAGCCATCCAAGACGTTGAATCGCTACGCGATTCCCTCCAGCAGGCCACGGAGAAACTATTCAATGTCGGAATTTATATGACCATCTACGCCGATTCGGAGAAGGAGTTGGGACGATTAGAATCAGAAGTTGTCAACCTATTGGACAGCAAGTTAATAAACATAAAACCGGCTAATTTTGAACAGTTGAAAGCCCTAAACAGCGTTCTACCTGTCTGTCAGGACGAAATGGGCGTATACTCACCCCTCAATTCCGGACCGGTCTCGTCTTTCTTTCCATTTGTGTCGCTCGACCTCACCTCCGAGGATGGAATTCTCTACGGAATAAACCGCCACAATAATACTTTGATTGTTTTTGACAGATTTTCATTGGAGAACGCCAATATGGTTGTCTTCGCCAAAGCCGGCGCCGGCAAGTCGTACGCCACCAAACTCGAAGTTATAAGGTCGCTCATGATAGAAACGGACGTAATAATAATTGACCCGGAGAACGAGTATCAAGCGCTCGCCGAATCAGTTGGCGGTAGTATTTTCAAGATTTCTCTTGACTCCTCGAATCACGTGAATCCCTTCGATATACCGATAATTCCGAATGACGAGGAACCAGGCGAAGTCTTGAAGTCCCACATAGTGACCCTAACCGGCCTCGTTAAACTGATGCTGGGCAAAATAAAACCGGCCGAAGAGGCTCTGCTTGACCGGGCGATAACGGAAACCTACGCGTCGCGGGACATAATCCCGGGAAAGGATTTTTCTAAAACACCGCCGCCTGTTTTGGAAGATTTAGAAACAGTTTTAAGAGGACTGGACGGTGGCAAAGAAATGGCCGAAAGGCTTTATCGGTTCACTAAAGGTAGTTACGCGGGTTTTGCTAATATGCCAACGAACGTGAACATCGCTAACCGCCTTATCGTTTTTTCAATCAGAGACCTTGAAGACGAGTTAAGACCCATAGCAATGTATGGGGGTCAGCTTACGGCCGACCTATCATTACTAATTCTTCCTTACAGCTTTTGTTAAAGCAGGCGCCAGCCACGATTGACGTCACAGCCAAAGCTTTCAACCTAACGGACGTCGAGAAGAACTATTTACTTGAAGCCGACATCGGACAGGGTCTCTTCATAGCCGGCCTAAAAAGGGCGGCCATTCAAATCGTCCCGTCTTATTTCGAAGACAAACTCATAACCACTAACCCGAAACAGATATTGGAAAGTGGGCAGGGGGAGTTGTAGTATTATAAATATGCATGATTAATGTTGTTTTAGCCGAAGAAAAGGCCCCAGATTTAGTTAAAGCAATCTCTGGCATCGACCTCGGCGGCGGTTTTAGTATAAATAATATTTTCGGATGGGCAATCGGCATCGGCGGCATCGCGGCTTTGGGAATAATAATATTCGGCGGAATATTGTATATCGCTTCCGCCGGGAACTCTTCGAAACAAGAGGATGCCAAAGATTGGATTAAGGCCGCCGTATACGGCCTGCTGCTTCTCGCCGCCGGTTACTTAATACTCAATACGGTTAATCCGCGCATACTTCAATCTATAAGCACTTAATTAAGAAATAATCTTCACTACAACGTAACGGTTTTTCCCAACTCCCACGCTTTCCGTAGCAACGTCAGGCCTCATCGATAATTCAGTGTGTATCAATCGCCTTTCGTAGGCATTCATGGGCGGCAAAGGCACCAGCTCTTTAGTCGCCACAGCCCGCCTTGCGGCAGCCTTTGCTAACTCGACTATCAGTCTCTCCCTTTCTTTACGATAGTTGTTTATATCAACAACAATCGGCGCCTCGCCCTGCTTCTTAGCAATAAGCCTTGAAATCCTGTTTATGTTCAAAACTAAATTAGGCAATCTTTGGGGCGTAAGTAACGCATCATCCACGCTCAAGTAGATTGCTCTTTTGTTAGAATCAACATCTAACTGAAATTTATCAAATCCCATTAATTCAAATATTTTACTTATCTGCTGTTTTATAACTTCCATTGCTAAACATTCTGTTTACTATGATTTGCTGGATTATAGAGAATCCAGTGGTTATTAGCCAGTAAAGAGCGATTGCCGCCGGAACATTGAATAAAATAATCGCGGTGAAGGCGGGCATAACATAAATCATGTTCCTGCCTATCTTTTCAGCCTCATTTGGCGAATATCCCGGCTTGGGCTTAGGCAAAGATAGCTTTCCTTGTAGGTATTGAGCTCCGGCCGCAAGGGCTATTAACACATAGCTGGTTTTGGTTAAGTTAACTAAGCTAAAGAGGGTGTCGCTTATGTTTTCCGGCCGCCGCACAAAGGGGTAGAGCATCTGGAGAGAGCTTTCGCTAAACCCGTTTACATCAAAACCGCTTATGAAGACTCTGTAAATCGCGAAGAGGATTGGCAGTTGCACCAAAAGCAAAAGTATCGGCGTCAAGGGATTTGCTTTGTTGCGCCCATAAAGTTCTAAGATTGCCTTTGTTTGAGTTTCTTTATCGTCTTTATGTTCCTCCTGAATCTTTTTTATATGCGGTTGGAGTTCTTGAGTCAGGCGCTGGTGCTTCGCTGTCTTATGGAAAAGGGGAAACAGAGCTATTCTAATGAGAATTGTAAGAAAAATAATCGACAATCCCAAGTCCTGGATGGCTACGGAGTTGTAAAGAAAGACTAATCCGTTGAAAAGCGGGCGGTAAAGAATTTCATTATACAAGAAGGACATATTTTTCTAATTTAGCTTTGAGGTCACGTCTCGCAAGCTTCATAATAGTGGGTTTGAGAACTATTAGCAAATCTTGGGGGTTGCTTCTTTTTTCGGAAAATCCCGAGGATAATCCGAAAGAGTCAAAAAATGTCCTGCGCAGTTTATTCCTTTGGACCGCAGATTTCGAAACGTGTTTACCAACAAGCACGCCCAACCTGTTACTATGCAAGCCGTTAGGAACCGTCTTAATGGTTATATACCTATCTTGAAAAGCTGTTCCGGCATCTCTGGGAAAAAGATTAATCGGCAACCTGTATTTCTTTGAGAGCATTATCGCCTGCCGTTACTACAAAGCCACGCGCTTGCGTCCTTTTGCTCTGCGCCTGGCAACAACCCTCCTGCCGCCAGGACTTCTTTTCCTTTTAAGGAAACCGTGGGTCCTCGCTCTTTTTCTCTTCTTAGGACTATAAGTTGTGGACATGATGGAATTATACGCAATTTGGTGCCACTATTTCAAACAACGACTTCAAGAAGTCATGATTCGAATTATCCACAGTTCGTGAACAGCTTACTCGAAAATACCCCGTTTGACTGATTTGTCTCGCCAAACGATAATGAGAGCAATGGACAGCAATGAAGAACTTTGGCAATCCATATTATCCGGGATAGAACTCCAGGTCTCGAGAGCCAATTTTCTAACCTGGCTCAAGAACAGCCGCCTTGTTGAGAGCCATGACGAATCGATATTAGTGGCCCTTCCAAACCATTTTGCCAAAGAGTGGGTTCAGAGCAAGTACGACAAGATGATTCTGGGGGCCGTTAGAAATTTCAACACGTCCGTTAAGAAGGTTGAATACATAGTCGAGGGTGGATTAACCAAAAGCGCAGTTTCAAAGCAAGCGCATAGGCACGACATCAACAACAAACAACTTGTCATTGAAGAATTAAAAATCGATCCGGAAACAAATCTCAATCCGCGGTACACCTTAAACTCTTTTGTCGTGGGTTCTTCAAACGAATTGGCCTATTCCGCCGCTTCGGCGATAATCCAAGACGTGGGGGTAAAATACAACCCCCTCTTTATTTATGGCGGCGTGGGCTTGGGGAAAACCCACTTGATTCAAGGCATCGGAAATGAAATCAGGTCTTTCCATAAAAACAAGATAAAAGTGAAATACGTTACTTCCGAAAAGTTTACAAACGATGTTGTTTCGGCGATTCGTAACCGCAGGGTTGAAGATATGAAAAGCAGTTACCGTGAAGTTGATGTCCTTATAATTGATGATATCCAGTTTATAGGCGGCAAAGAAAAAACAGAGGAAGAATTCTTTCATACTTTTAACGCCCTTTACGAAAACGGCAAGCAAATCATAATTTCCTCGGATCGACCACCTAGGTCCCTGCCGGTTCTGGAGGAGCGCCTTCGCTCGCGATTTGAAGGAGGAATGATAGCCGACATAGGTTTCCCTGATTACGAAACGAGGGTGGCAATAATTAAAACGAAAATTCAAGAGAGGGGAACGTCTATTGATGATGCAATTGTCGACTTAATAGCCAAGAAGATACAGAGAAATATCAGGGAGGTTGAAGGAGTTTTGAATAAGTTGGTTTTCTATCAAAATAATTACCAAAAACAGCTTAATCAGGTTCAAATAGAAAAGATTATTTCTGACCTCATGGACAAATCACGCTTAAACGTAAATCCCAATCAGGTCATAAAAGCCGTGGCTGGCTTTTTCGAGATACCAGCGGGAGAACTGACCGGTCGGTCCAGAAACAAAGAATTTATCGAACCGAGGCAAATAACAATGTACCTGCTAAGAGAAATGTTGAGTATGTCGTACCCTGATATAGCAAGCAAAATTGGCAAAAGAGACCACACCACGGCCATATATGCTTGCAAGAAAATTAACGGGGGCATTCAGAAAAACCCAAATCTTAGTGAGAAGCTCATCACTATTAAAGATTTGGTTAATAAGTCGGTATAATATGTTGATAAACTGACAAAGTACCGTACCGGGAAGTAAGCTGATACAAAAATTATTCCAACTTATACAGAGTTTATTAAAACTCAGAAAGCCGAAATAAACCAGGCGGAGTAAGCAAATTTCAAACTTATTAACTTAATTCACAATCATAACTACAACTAAATTAAATAAACTTATAGTTATATTATTAATACATGAAACTAATAATTTTAAAAAATCATTTAAAAGCCGGCTTGGACGCTGTGGGCCGCGCAACTTCCACGAATTTAAATTTGCCGGTATTGGGAAACGTTCTTATAAAAACCCTGAATAACCAGATAAAAATATCAGCCACCAATCTCGAATTGGCAGTAACGAAAACTGTCTATGGAAAAATCATTGAGGACGGTAGCATCACCGTTCCTTTCGGAGTTTTATCTAACATTGTGGGCAACTTAGCAAGCGAGAGAATTAATATCGAGGTCAAACAAAGGGTTTTAACAATAAAGACTAGAAAAAGTTATGGTGGCCGCCGGCTTCTCCGATTTAAGACCGGAAATAAGCGGAATCCTCATAAGCGCTGAACCTTCGGTTCTCAAAATGGCCGCAACCGACACCTTCAGGCTCGCGGAAACTAAAATTCCAGGGGCGCAAATCAAGAACAGTTTTAAGCAGGGCTTTAAAGTCATAGTTCCTCTTAAAACAGTTCAGGAATTAGTGAAGATTGTATCAAACGACGAAATGGTTACAATCTACCTGGAAAACAATCAAATTCTTTTTAAGACGCAGGACGTAGAAATTGTCTCAAGGCTTATTGATGGGAACTTCCCCGATTATGAAGCAATTATCCCCAAAGAAATTGGCATAGAGATTTCAGTAAACCGCGAAGAGTTCATCAATGCCATCAAACTTATAGGGTCTTTTGCCTCTAAGGTGAGCGACGTTAAGTTAAAGACGAGAGATAAGAAAATCGTAGAGGTCTATTCGAACGACAGTTCCTTAGGGGAAAACAACTACCTCATGCCGGCAAAAATAAGCGGCGGCGACGTAGAACTAACTTTTAATTGGCGGTACTTGCTTGATGGAGTTAAGGTGGGGGCGGGGGATCAGGTGCTGATGGGCATTAACGGAGATGCCAAGCCGGCACTCATTAAGACGCCCGAAGATACATCCTACTTCTACATACTAATGCCCGTTAAGCAATAAATAATAAAGCAGAAGTTACCTTCTAAATATTATAATTTCCCTAGTTGACTTGGAGCCGTCAGAATCCACAGCCCTAATGACAAGAAGGTTTTGTATCTCTATCTTGGATGGGATAATCACCGATTTGTATTCATAGCTATCTCCGAAGCTGCCAACCCGACTGTCAACAAGCTCATTATTGAAGTAAGCCTCAATCTTAGTTATTTGGGATTTGGAGCTGATTAAAGTATCAATATTTAAATTATCAGACATATAATCTCCGTTATTAGGAGAATTTAATTTTATTTGGATATCTCCGGCTTGGGGGACTGGATTGTTATCTATAATAGGAATATCAAGACTTAGCCTGAACCTGTTTAAATCAACGGTGTTTTTGCTCAACCAATATTTTACACCCTCTTCCCAGTTATTGAATTGCGGGTCATTAACCCTTCCTAAATAATACAAGATGTCATGGAACTCTCCTTGAACCAAATCCCCTCTTATGGCCGGATTAGAGCTTGTTATCGCGTCAGGCTTTGGGAATGTGCTTAAAGGAACGCCCTCTAAGGCTTTCGTCATAAAGTTGTGCCACAAAGGAACGGCCGCTAAAACGCTGCCGCCCTTACTTGTTAATGGTTCACGATTATTATTACCAACCCACACGCCCGCGACAAGATTCGGCGTATAACCTACGGTCCAGGCGTCTCTGTAATCGTTAGTCGTGCCGGTCTTCAGCGCGACCTGGTGTCCTGGGACCTGGGTCAGTTTCAAGCTAGACGAGTAAAGCGGAGCCCGAAGCTCGACATCGGACAATACATCATTTATGAGTCTTGCGTAATTCGGTTCGACAACTTTCTTATCTTCGTATTTAAACTCTTCCAAAACACCATCATTATTGCTCTCAACTTTGAGAATAACAGCCTCCTGTGGTCTAACTCCATCTCTAGCAACGACTGAGTAGGCTCTTACAAGCTCAATCAACTTTACCTCTCCGCCTCCCAAGACCAGCGACAGCCCAAATCTACTTTTATCGTTTAAAGTTGTAATTCCAAAGTCGCTTAACGTTTCCAAAACCCTGTCTAAACCGGACAGATAAAGAGCCTTAACGGCTGGAACGTTAATTGATTGAGCCAAGGCGCTGCTTATTTTTATGGGGCCCCTGAAGGCGCCGTCGAAGTTTTCCGGATGATAGCATTTCTGATTTTCGTTTCTGAAATCAACCACAGGCGGACACTCCGTTAAGCCAACGGAAAATTCAGTTGGGGTGTCCCACAAGATTGTTTCCGGCGCGAACCCTTGCTCGAATAGGGTCAGGTAAACAAATGGTTTCAACGCCGAGCCTGGTTGTCTTAATCCTTGAGTAGCTACGCTGAAGTTACCTTCAAATTTACAGTTTTTCCCGGGCGTACATCCTTTAGGCAGCGGCTCCGCGAAGTAATCTTTAGAACCTACCAACGCTAAAATCTGGCCCGTTGTCGGGTCTTCAGCGACCAATGCCCCATTTTCGCCTCCGTACAATTCGCTGTTGCGCCTTACCCCATCCTTAATAGCCTGTTCTGCGGTTTGTTGTAGGCTCCAATCCAAGGTAGTCGTTATCCTCAAGCCCCCGGCCTCAAGTAGGTCGGAACCATATTTTTTTGTTAGGTAATCCTGGACATACAATACGAAGTGCGGGGCCTTTATGCCAGAAATTGGTCGGGGCGCGACCTTAGGCGCTACCTGCGCGCTTAATGATTGCTCTTCGTCTATGTATCCTAACTCCCTCATCCTTCTTAGAATGAATCTTCTCCTATCCTCAAGTTCGCTTATATGGCTGCCCCAAGGGGAATAGTAACTCGGGGCTTTCGGGAGAGACGCAAGCAATGCGGCCTCCCCTAAGGTAATCTCCTTGGCGTGTTTATTAAAATATGTCTGCGCGGCCGCTTCGATGCCGTAAGCATTAGAACCGTATGGCACCTGATTAAGATAGAGGTCTAATATCTCGTCTTTTGAGTATCTTTGTTCCAATCTCGAAGCTAAGACCAATTCTTTGATTTTTCGCGATATCGTCTTTTCCGAACTAAGGAAAGCGGTCTTGGCTAATTGTTGCGTTATTGTGGAGCCCCCTTCCGCAAAGCGCCCCTTTAACAGGTTCGTGGTTAAGGCTCTCAAGATTCCACGCCAGTCAAAAGCAGGATGGCTGTAAAAAGCATCATCTTCCACGCTTATGGTGGCATACTTTATAAAATCTAATATGTCTTCTGGCGGTATTATGGTTCTTTTTTCCTCGCCATGTATTTCGTACAAAAGAACCTGCCCGGTGCGGTCGTAAATTTTAGTAGATTCTATTACTTTCCTGTTGGCTATTTCTTCGGGATTAGGGAGGTTGTATGTTGTGTAGAAAAGGGAGACGGCTCCAAAGAGCGCAAGCCCTACTATTATAAAAATGACTTTAGATGGTTTCTTGAGCCAAGACATCTTGTTTTAAGATTATAATTTTCATAGTTTTAATGCGAGAGCGGCAAAACAAAACCGCTCCCCCGGTGAATAAAGTAAGTAATTCGACCAATTGGAGGAGCGGTCTTGTTCGCCAGATAGCCCGGTTATTTAGGATTCTTCGTCATCGTCCGAAGGCTTGTCGTCTTCGTCATCGTCCTCCTCATCGTCTTTCGTGTCATCGTTTTCTTCTGTTTCGTCCATCAATTCATCGTCATCCATTGAAAGAAGATTTGGCTTGATTTCTTTTACCATGAGTATTTTTACTTTAGCCACGACCTTTTTGTATTTACAACGCAAGTATATATAAAGATTTAGATGTGTCAACCCCTAATTTGTTTATAAAAAGCAATCTCCATGAAACACCCAGAGTTTACTAATCTATTTTTTCGAACGATGTCCTAATAGCAACAGCTAACGCGTCGGCTGCGTCATCAGGGCCGTTTACCTCTCTTAATCCAAGCGTCAAGCAAACGAATTTAGCAACGGTTCTTTTATCGCTACGACCATTTCCGGTAACAAAAGATTTTATATTAGTCGGGTCGAACTCCATCGCATCTACTTTATGGCGGTTCAAAGACAATATTATAACGCCTCTCGCTTGAGCTACCGCTATCGCAGTCTTTTTGTTTTTTGAAAAGTATAACTTTTCAACTCCGGCAATGCGCGGCCTGTATTTTTTAATTACACCCGTCAATTTCTTATCGAGTTCAACTAAGCCCTCTTGCCCGCCGTGGGTTTCTATTACGCCGTAGCTTAATAGTTTTAGTCGCTTACCTTTTTCTATCACGCCATAGCCTGTTCTTGTGGTTCCGGGGTCAATGCCTAATATGGTCACTTTAGTTGTGATAAACATTTTGGACGTCATCGTGTTGACTGACCTCGTCAATCAACTTTCTTAAGCCGCCAATGTCTTCGGGCGTTTTTTCTTGATTGAATTTTGGCTGCCATGGTAATTCGGAATTTTTCTCAAAAACCCAGAGAACGCTCCCGGGCTCCGCGAATTTCCCACGAGCCTCATTCAATATATTCTTTATCTCGCTGATTGTCCTGTTTCTATTGTCGGTGATTGCCTCAATTATTATCGCCGTGCCTCCGGGGC
>JACOTQ010000021.1 GCA_016178255.1 Candidatus Colwelliibacteriota bacterium
GTTGCTTGTCTGCTCTACTTACTATAGTTGATTTATTGTTTTGTAGGCAATCCATGGCTATATCTCTCAATCAAAAACTCTTTCTTTTCCCGACGCCACTTTTTAATTTGGATTTCTCTTCGTCTCGCCTCTTTTAAGCTAGAGTACTCTTCCTTGAAAACTATTACAAAGTTACCCGATTTAGTGAACGCAGACCCCCTTTGTGTATTATGTTCCTTTACTCTATTTCCTGGATTTTGGGATACGCCAACATATAGCTTGCCGCCCATGTTACGTGCCATATAAGCATAGTAAGTCATTATTTTTTAGTATAACTTTATCAATTGCTGCCCTTCGACTTCGCTCAGGGCACTCGACTCACTTAAAATAGTTGATGAAAATTTATGCCATTCTTATAAGGTGGTTTACCACGAGCGAACCCCTCTGTAATGAGGGGTGAGTCGAGTGGAGACGGCGGTATTGAAACCGCGTCCAAGGAGGTTTTCGCTAAATCGTCTACGAGCGTATCTCGGTGAGACCGAGCTTACGTGCTCCTCCGCTTGTTTAATTCTGCTTACTGGGGAGCGGTTTGGGCAGAACTAGCCTCCTTGTATTACACCAGTTTTGAATCCAAGAGGCCCGGACTCAACTGATGCCTACTTAAGCGTAAGCGAAAGCAGGAACTCTAACGTTGTCGTTAGCAGTTATGTTTTTTGTGAGATTAACGACTTCACAGTCGGCTCGCGAATTCAGGAAACGCTTCTTGTCGAAGCCTTTCGTCCCCGTTTAGGCCTCTCTTACTTCTCTAAGGGCGGCCCGCTTTTTTAAAAGGTCTCGCTTGTCTTTTGCCTTACGGCTTTTAGCCAAGCCGATCTCAACCTTTATCAAGCTATGATTAACATAAACACGAAGGGGCACTAATGTCAAGCCGCTTGATTCGCTTTTACTCAATAAGTTTTTAACCTCACCTTTCTTTAGGAGTAGCCGCCTGCTTCTTTTGGAATCGTATCCGTCGGGGGTATTCAAGGGTTGATAGGGCGGGATGTCGGCGTTTAGCAAGTAGGCCTCGCCGTCTTTCGCGACCACATAAGAACCGCCGAGATTCATCCTCCCGGATTTTATAGCCTTTACTTCAAAGCCTTTAAGCTCAACTCCGGCTTCTAACCTTTCCAAGATGTTATAGTCGAAATAAGCTCGTTTGTTTCTGGCGAATTCCATAGTTAGAGTTTAAGACTTTTTTTGAGTTTTGTCCTTTAAGCGATTAGAATCTAATTATGCTTTTGGTTTCATTAAGAAGACTCATTGAGAAAGAGACCGGAGAAACAGACTTCAGTTTGGACGAGGCTGAATTGAATGGCCGGGGGGATTTTTCGACGAATGTTGCTTTTCTATTGGCCAAGTCCGCCTCAACGGCGGATGTGCCGAAGAGGCGCAAAGTAAGCCCGATGACAGTGGCGGAAGATTTGAAGGAAAGGTTTTTGAAAGGCGCATCGGCAAGTTTTTTTGAAAAGGCGGAGGTGGCGGCTCCAGGATTTATAAACTTTTGGGTTTCTAAGAAAGCGGTAGAGGACGAATTAGTAGACATCACGGGAGGAAAAAACCGCGTCGGCTTAAACGAATTTAGCGGCAAAAAAGTCATGGTGGAGTACACCGACCCCAATCCTTTTAAACAATTCCATATTGGTCATCTGATGACGAATACAATCGGGGAATCCATTGCGAGGTTGTGCGAAGCGGCTGGGGCGGAGGTTACGCGGGTGAATTATCAGGGTGATGTGGGTTTGCACGTGGCTTTGAGCATCTGGGGGATAATGAAGATTAATGACGAAATGCCGGACGAATCAGCGACCTTGGCAGATAAAACCAAATTTCTCGGGCGCGCTTACGCGCTTGGCGCAACGGGTTATAAGGAAGACGCCGAGGCGAAAGTGGAGATTGAGGGATTGAACAAAAAAATATACGAAAGGACTGATGAAGAGATAAATAAAATTTATGATTTAGGGCGGAAGTGGAGCCTGGATTATTTTGAGAACCTCTATAAAAGATTGGACACAAAATTCATTCACTATTTTTTTGAAAGTGAAGTTGGTTCGTATGGCGTGGAGATTGTAAAAGCGCATCCGGAAGTTTTTATTAAAAGCGAAGGCGCGATTATTTTTCCAGGCGAGAAATATGGTCTCCATAACAGAGTTTTTATAAATTCACTCGGTTTGCCGACTTATGAAGCAAAAGAATTAGGTTTGAACAAGCGCAAGGCCGAGCTCTATAACCCAGATGTTTCTTTAATTGTTACAGCCAAGGAGATTAACGAGTATTTCCATGTCCTCTTGAAGGCCATGGAATTTGTTGTCCCGGAGATAGGTTCTAAAACGAAACATATTGGCCACGGTATGCTTCGGTTGCCGACAGGGAAAATGTCGTCGCGCACTGGTAACGTTATTACGGCCGAAGCTCTTCTTAGT
Organism: Candidatus Colwelliibacteriota bacterium; assembly: GCA_016178255.1. GTDB lineage: Bacteria > Patescibacteriota > Minisyncoccia > UBA6257 > Colwellbacteraceae > JACOTQ01. The sequence goes on from JACOTQ010000021.1 coordinate 2,442, forward strand.
GAATTGCGTGATGCCGTTTCCGTGAAAATAAATAATCGCGAGGATTTAACTGATATTGAAAAAGAAGAGATTAAAGAAAGAGTAGCCATCGCGGCAATCAGATACTCTATCTTGAAGCAGGGCATAGGCAAGGATATTATTTTTGATATTGACACATCGGTTAGTTTCCACGGAGACTCGGGGCCGTATCTCCAATACACTTACGCTCGGCTGAAAAGCATTTTGAGGAAAGCCCGCCTCAACGGCGGGTCCGCCGATGAGGCGGAGTTCGATGCTAAGAATATTTCAATGGAAACAGACGCCAAAATAATTTTGAAGCTGGCTAGATTTCAGGAGGTCGTAAGACGCGCGGCTCATGCCTCCCAGCCCAACTATGTAGCTACCTATTTATATGATTTGGCTCAAGTGGTTAACCATTATTATGAAATTAATAATATTTTGCAGTCCGACACTTCGATAAAGGCTGTAAGGTTGAACCTCATTAGCGCTGTTGCCGAAACGCTTAAGAACGGTCTAAACTTACTGGGTATAAAAACTTTGGAAAGGATGTAACCCAAATGCTTAGAAATCTTCAAGAATTTAATCTGCCCGCCATCGAAGAAAAAGTTTTAGAGAACTGGAAAGGAACTCAAGTTTTCAAAAAGCTGCAGGCCCGGAAAGCGGGAAAGGGGAAAACCTTCCGTTTTTACGAAGGTCCGCCATACGCCAATGGGCATCCGGGGATACATCATATTATAAGTAGGGTTTTTAAGGACATTATTTTGCGCTATAAATCCATGACTGGGTTTTCCGTGCCTCGGAGGGCTGGATGGGATACTCACGGGCTTCCTATTGAGCTCGCGGTTGAAAAAGAATTGGGCATCAAGAATAAGAACGAAATTGATAAATTGGGCGTGGCCGTTTTTAACAAGAAGGCACGCGAAATAATCTGGCGGTATCTGGACGAATGGGAAAAATTCACGGAGCGAATCGGCTATTGGCTCGATTTAAAAGATCCTTACATTACTTGTGAAAATGATTACATAGAGAGCTTATGGTGGATTTTTAAGGAAGTTGAGAAAAGGGGGTATCTTAAGGAATCGCGGAAAGTGGTTCCGTATTGCCCCAGGTGCGAGACGCCCTTATCA
>JACOTQ010000007.1 GCA_016178255.1 Candidatus Colwelliibacteriota bacterium
AAAAGGCGAATTAATAACGATTGACTTTGGAGCAAGTTATAATGGTTATATGTCGGACATCACTCGTACCGTGGCGGTCGGCAGGATTTCGCCAAAATTAAAAGAAATCTACGAGATTGTCCGCGAATCACAGGAACGAGGTTGTAAAGTAGCTAAGGCTGGCGTGACCGGCAAAGATATTGATGATGTTTGCCGGGGGTATATCATTGAAAACGGTTATGGCAGAAATTTCTCGCATTCCACCGGACACGGATTAGGCATGAGCGCTCATGAATCGCCGAATATTACCGCTCTAAACGTAAAACCCTTGTTGGTTAACTCGGTTGTCACCATTGAACCCGGAATATACATCCAGGGCCTTGGGGGAGTAAGGATAGAGGATGCGCTTATAGTTACAAGGAATGGTAATATCAATTTGCACAAAGCCGCGCCAAAAGAATTGATTCAATTAAAAGATTAGGATGTTAAAATCTTTTTCCGACAACGTTATCTTTCTCGACACCGAGTTTTCTGATTTGGACCCGACTTCGGGTGAGCTTTTATCTTTAGGATTAGTCAAGCCCAGCGGCGAAGAGCTTTATATTGAATTTAAATACAATGGAGTGACCAGTGAGTGGGTTAAAGAAAATGTTCTACCTTTAATGGATGGGCAGAGAACCACTAAAGAGCAAGCTAAGGAAGAAATTATAAACTTTCTTGGTGAATCGTTGCCTTATTTAGTTGCTTGCGTAAGCCAGTTTGATGCGGTTTATTGGTATAAAATATTTGGTTTTGAGAAGGGACAGAATCCGGCGTACTGGTTCCCTATTGACTTCGCGGCAATGCTATTCGCTTATGGACTTCACCCGGAATCATACAAAGACCCGATTTTATTAAAAAATCTTGGTGTGGATTTAAGCAAATACCGCCGACACCACGCCTTAGATGACGCGCGTCTGTTAAGAGATATATACATCAAGTTTATGGAGAATGGCGGCGCCATGATAACTGATTAGTTTAAATGAAGCAGTGAGAATTAAATTAAGAGCAAAAAGAGCTACTTAAAGAGTAGCTCTTTTTAGTGAGATGATATTAAATTTCAATCGGCAATCTAATTCGGCAATCGCCGATTATTGCCGAATTAGGTTTTATGCGGTTTCTCAATAACCTCATAAAACCTACGTTTTGTCCAAAGTGTGAAACATTTGACAAAAAGCGTGAAACATCGTGAACATCAAAGAGCTTGATAAGCTCATAAACACTAAGTTTCGTAAAAACGATGTAAAACGTGAAACTTTTTATATAAGGCTACACAATACCCCGTGCTAAAGATTTTCTACAAGACACCCAAAATAAAGCTTATGCTAAAAGTTTGCCGTGAAACATTTGTATTAAGATTGCTAATCAAATCGAGGATTATTGCTATAATACCCCGACTTATGAAGCTTCCACATAATCTTGTAACTTTTGGGTACGTTCGTATCTTTGCCAGTAATCTCTATCCACTCCTTGAATTGTTTGCCCTTGTAACCATGAAGTTTATTGTAAAAAAACGGCACAATGGTGTTCTTTAGTGTTCCGATATCTCTAACCATTAGTCTAACTATTGCCCTTCTATTGTGACCATCGTTCATATATGGGCCGAGTTCATATATTTGATTTTTCCCGCCAAGCTGGCGCCTTACAGCTTCAACAAGGTTTTTATCTCTCTCGTTCATAGTGAGCGCAAAAGTCGGCAACCTCGATTTTTCTGATTGACCTGGCCGTAATGGAACATTGCAAAAACTGAAGCATCCCTCTCCTTCTACAAGTCCCCTAATGTAATCATTGGTTAAAACCATGATTGGTGGCTTTTCGTTATTTGAAATGTTTCACGGCAAACTTTCTAAATAAGATTTTTATGTTTAATTGAAAACAACTATAATAGTGTAACGCTTGTAAAACAGCAAACAATGACGTTAAGAAGCGAAACTGGGAAGTTCGGAGAGGATATGGCATCACGCTACCTCCTCAAAAAAGGATACAAAATAATTGAAAGGAACTATCGGAAGCCTTGGGGCGAGTTGGATATAATTTCCATAGCTCCAGATAGAACGCTGGTTTTTGTGGAAGTGAAAACTGTAAGGAGCAGTGGTGTGGATAACTTGTCAATATCTGCCGAGGACCAGCTCACAAAAGCTAAATTAACTAAGCTAAAACGAACCTGTTCCCTATACGCCGGCTCATCCACAGATATTGTGGATGATGAAGCGGGATGGAGGATTGACCTCCTCGCCTTGACAATAACTCAAAAAGATTGTCTTGTGAGACATTATGAAAATATAGCCTAGTTGTTGCTTGCAAATCTTGAAATTGCGTTTATAATTCCACCGATGCCAAAAACTAAATCAGCTAAAAAGGCTTTGCGCCAAAACGTCCGGCACAGAGGGCGTAACTTGGAAAACAAGGTGAAGCTCGCTGTTATTCTTAAACAATATAAAAAGCTCTTAGCCGCCGATAAAGTTGATGAAGCTCAAAAAAATCTAAGCGCGGTTTATAAAGTTTTAGACAAATCCGGCAAGAATAAACTCATTAAAAAGAATAAAGCCAGCCGCCTTAAATCGCGTCTCACTCGTCAGCTTAAAGCTAAGTCAACTAAGACCTCTTCGTAGTCAAGTTTCCCGGATTTTACGGTCAGATCGTAGCCGGCCAGCGCCCTGGCTTCTTCAACGTTTGTCAGCTTATAACTCAAGCTGTTGAAAACTCTTGCTGGGTCATCGCCTCTATCGCTTAAGAGGGTTTCGAGTACGGAAATTTTTTGTTTAAAACTCTTGCTGTTTTTAAGAATGTTGATGCAAGCGAAGTATTCCGGCTTCGATTTACTTTCAAGAACCGCGTCCGCCATCAGAGCCATTTTTTCGAGTTCGGTGATTATCGCCCAGGTATCGCTCCCGAAACTATTTGCGATAGCCTCTGCGGTCTTAGCTGATAATTTAAACTTTCGATTCTCCGCTTCCTTGTTTATAAAGAACGTTAATTTGGCGCTTTCTAATTCAGGAAATTCTTGAAACTGAACACCTTCCTTAATAAGGAAGCTAAAGGCTGCCGGAGGTTTCTTGTTTTCCACAATTACAATTGCGAAGTCTTTGGTTTCAATCTCGCTTACTAAAAGTTTTTTTATCTCTTTCTCTCTATCGTGCCCGAAGAGATTTTCCACGATAGCCAGTTTTGTTTTATCAAAAAGAGATCGGTTAGCTATAAAACTTTTAAAATTTTCGAAGCATTCTTCCTCGGAGAAATCAAACTTTTCTTCCGAGAGATTGCCGCGTTTTTCGCGGTAAGCTTTTTGTATACCAGCTAATTTTTGAAGCCGGCGGTAAGAATCGGGACCGTATAAGAAAATAATCATTTTTGGCAGGTGGGGCAAAAACTCCCTGACCTTGCTCCTATCTTAACTTTTTTTATGATTGACCCGCAACGCCCGCAGGGTTCTCCTTTGCGCTGATAGACTAAGCGCAAAGCGCTATAAAACCCGGGCTCGCCAGCGGTATCTCTGAAATCGGATATTGATGTGCCTCGCAGTTTCAAAGCTTTCTTTAGAACTGAACGCATTGATTTGTAGACGCAGCTTAACTCGGCTTGGCTTAGACTGTTTGCGGCTCGGAGGGGGTGAATTTGGGAAAGCCATAAAATATCATCGGAATAAATATTGCCGATGCCAGCAATAACATTTTGGTCCATGAGAACTTGTTTTATTCTTCTTCTCTGCTTGGACAATAATCTTCCCGAATTTTCTCACATCCGAGAATCCAAGCATACTTCCATCGTCAAGGTAAAAAATAAAGTGGATGTAACTATTAACTTTGTCCATCAGGCGCCCTTTTGATAACGGTGCTGCCGAGCTGTTCCTAATCCGCCATTTTCCCACAAGCAAATGGCCAGTCATTTTAAGATGAATCAACAAAACTTTGTCTCCATCGAGGAAGATTAGAATATTTTTTGCCCTCCTCCTAATTTTTAGAATCTTCGTTCCTTTAATGAGCTTTCTAAAAGCTTCGGGCGTTGAAGACTTAATCAACTTAGGCCAATCAAACCAAACTCTCAAAATGCGCTTTCCAACAATTTTCTTACTTAAGTCGTTAACAACTGTTTGGACCTCCGGTAGTTCAGGCACCGTAATTAATACTCTCCGTAACTTACTTCTTTGGAGGGGATGAGCCTGGTGTCCGTGGGAAGTGTCATGTAGAATTTTGTCCCCCGACCCAGCGTAGATTCGGCCCAAAGCGCGCCTCCGTGCCGCGTAACTATGTTTTTAGCAATGTAAACCCCTAAGCCGGAGCCTTCGGGGCGGAATTTAAGAGCATTCGCGGCTCTGAAGAATTTCGTGAAAACTTTGTCCATTGCCTCTGGCGGAATGCCGATGCCGGTATCTTCAACGCTAATCTGCACATACGGTTTCCCCGGCAGATTCTCAATTTTAACAATGACCTCGCCATTCTTGACATTGTACTTAATGGCGTTATCTATCAAATTAGACAAAGCGAGGCCTAATTTGCTTGCGTCAACGCTAAGGGTTGTGGACGGGTCGCCGCCGCGGTCGAAATAAAGGTTCACGCCGTACTCCTTGGCCGCAATATTGGCATTTTCCATTATCCCGGCAATAAAATCGATTATGTTTATGTTTTCGAAGTTATAGCCGAAGCGTCCTTCTTCGATTTTAGAGACATCAAGGAGGTCGTTTACTATTTTTAGGGCTTTAGTTGAAGCGATTAAACCATTTTTGATGGTTTCTTTCTCTGATGGAGAGGGCGAATAATCCTTACCCATGCTTTCGAAAGCCCAGTTAATCGCGGTCAAAGGCGTTCTTAATTGGTGTGCCGCTATAGTGATGAATTCTGATTTCGATTGATAAAGCTGAATTTCCCTAGTGCGGTCATGAATTATTTTCATGAATTCTTGGGTTTCAATATCTCCGATTTTTATGGTGGTTACCATGAAATAAACTTCGGGTTCATTAAAAGAGATGTCTACTATTTGTGGATACTCATCGTTTTCCGAGCGTTTTACAACCAGGGGAGCAAGGGATGGAAATATAACCTGCGTTAGAAGCCTAAACTTAGGGTCTTGGGCTTTTTCCGGACCGAAATACTGCCCAACGACTTCTTGGCCATTGACGCCAAAAATTTGCTGTGCCGCGCCGTTTATAGATAAAATCTTAAAATTATGGTCGTAAGATATGACGCCATCGTTTAAGTTGGCAAGGGCAGCCCGCAACCGCTCAAAGGATTTTGAGCTTTCCGCATTAGATTTAGCAAGACTTAAACCATTCCAGATTATTACAAACATCAAAACCACCGAGATGCCGACGCCTACGAGTAATTGGTTATGAGGAGTAAAGAGACTCGTAACTGGTAATAGAAGGGTTAAAGAGATGGCAAACCAAAAAGAAGCTACCTCCCTCGGTTTCAAGTTTGAGAAAAACTTTCCCGATACCTTTTTATTATCTGAATCCATAATGTTTTAAGTATAGTATTTATGCAACCTTGTGACTAAGGTCGAAAAACCTAAGTCCTCAAAATAATTTTTGACGCGCTCGGAATCCAGGCCCCCGATTTGGAGGGCGTCGATATCGGTTATGATTGGAGCCGTCCGACTTAGGGTCGCCAACCTTTTTGAAAGAAAGGCTTGGTCGCGATAGGAAACCAGCTTAGCCTGCAATTTGTAGTCGTTTAGACCCACCTCGTCTATTTCCTTATAGATATTTTCCAAAGACCCGAATTTTTTGATTAACGAAGCCGCCGTTTTTGGGCCTACGCCCGGCAAACCCGGAATGTTGTCTGATTTATCGCCTACAAACCCTTTAAAATCAGCAAGGAGTTCTGGTCCCACCCCGAATCTTTCCACAACCGCCGACTCATCATAAATAATCGTATTGCTAATACCTTTTTGCGGAGTTTCAAGGATGATTCTATTATCTTGAACGGCTTGGAGAAGGTCCAAATCCCCCGAGAAGATGATGATTTGGTTTAACTTTTTTTCGTCGCTGAATTTAGCGGCCAGAGTCATTATTATGTCGTCAGCTTCCCAGCCGGGCATTTCAAAACATTTGATATTGAAAATATTGAGGAGTTTGCGAGCCTCTACAATCTGGGAAATTAAGTCATCAGACGCCCTGGGCCTTGTGCCTTTGTAATCCTTATATTCTCTGTTCCTGAAAGTAGGTTCGGGCCTATCAAACGCAGCTGTTACGTATCGCGGAACTCCGTTGTTGATGGTTCCCTCTTTTCCGTCTGAAGCGCCAGCCCGTCCGTCAGGCGGGGATACGCCTTTGGCGGAAAAGATTTTAAGCAGAATGCTTGCCAGGCCATAGAGGGCCCCGGTTGGCCTTCCGTCTGGAGACTTAAAGGGGGGTAAGGCATGATAGGCCCTATGAATCAGCGAGTTAGCGTCTATTAAAAGTAACGTGTCTCTCATCGTTTCTACTGTTTTTTGGGCCGCCGACTCTGTAAGCGTCAATATGATAGATATCTCTTCCGTCCCTCGCGCGCAATTTCCTCATAATTATGAAAGTGGGGCTCATAATCTTTTTTCTTACCCCAAATCCCCTTACAAAACCCTTAACAAAAGTTGTTTTCCCGGCGCCTAAATCTCCGGTTAACCCGATTATCAAAGGCTTTTTAAGGCTTGCCTTAGATAATTTCTCGGCCAAAATTCTCGCTCGCGCCATAGTTTCTTTCGGACTCTTGGAAATAAATTTCATGAAGCTATCTTTTTAAGGATTAAAATTGAAACCCAGCCCATGAAAACCGCAAGAAGAATTCCTATGAAAAGCGGCGATAGATTGTGAGTTTCGGATATTAATAGATTTTCACTAAACGCTTGGATAGGAGAGGCGAAATAACTATTAGCCAGCTTATTAGAAAACTCTTCCGTGGTAATAATTTCTCCTTCATAAGGATTCGAGTAGGCCAGTTTGTCAATTAATTTTCCCGAGGGGTCGTATAGAAAGACTGTTTCTTTTTTGTTATTGAGAATTATCTTTGATTTATAAAGCTTGAGGTTTATCTCGTTTTTTGGGTTAATATTGCCAGCAAGGTTGAGGCTCTTACCGCTTAAATCCTTAATTTGCCAGCCATTAAGATTAACAACGTCCTCGCCATCGTTAAAAAGTTTTATCCATTCTCCGCCAGCATCACGGCCTACCGGGTTTGGCAATAACTCTTTTATGAAAACCATTGCTAAAAACTTCCGATAAATCAGAAGAGTTGTTCTTTAACTTTTTTGCCCAAGTGAGAGAACGCGGCCGGTTCAACGACGCGACCCGCGCCAGTCCTGCGAATAAACCCCAATTTCATAAGATATGGCTCGTAAACGTTTTCGACGATGCCCCGGTCTTCGTTCATCGCGGCCGCCAAAGTGTTAACCCCGACCGGACCTCCATTAAACTTATCAATAATAATGTTGATGAGCAGGCGGTCATGGATTTCGAGGCCCAATCGGTCAACACCTATCA
>JACOTQ010000026.1 GCA_016178255.1 Candidatus Colwelliibacteriota bacterium
ACGCCGCTTCTTACCTTCTTTATTGATTCAGAAATCGCTCCTTTATAAGCCTCGTTGCTCACGGAATCTGCCGAAAGCTGGAGAGCTTCAAGCATGGAAGTGCCACTCAAAATCAAGCTGGCCAAAGTCCTTGTAAATCTTACAAGGGCAACCTTTTTTAATAATTCTTTAGCGATTGGAATCCTCATAATAACGGATGTAAAAAACCGCCGCCCGGCCGGCCTTTTCCTAAAAAAAAGGAAAAACCAAACGAGAAACGCGGCCACCATTGAATCTACTGCCCAGTTGGAAGTAATAAAGCCGCTGAAACTGATGAGTAATCTGGTAATTAGAGGCAATTCAATGCCACTCGAACTAAAAGTTTGAGTTAGTCTTGGCAGAACAAAAATAAGGAGTAAAGCCACCACGCCAATGGCCGCGCAAAGGAGTATTATCGGATAAGTAAGCGCGGATTTAACTTTTTTCGTTAGCTCGTATTCCCTAGTTAAGTGATTAGCCAGCTCTTCTAATGCGTTATCCAATCCCCCGGAAGCCTCACCGGCCTTTATCATTCCGACAAAAATTATAGGAAAAATTTTCCCATAAGATTCAAAAGTTTTGTACAAAGGCTGGCCGTTTTCAAGATTTGATTTAGCGGAAATAAGAACGCTTTTGACTACTCTTTTGTTGGTATCGGCAATCATTATGTCTAATGTCTCGATAATACTAAGTCCTGCTTTAACGGCGGCGCCTAAGTTTCTTACCATCACTATTTTATCAATAGGCGTTATCCTTTCAAAAAGCGCGGCATCGAGTGACGAACGGACACCTTTTTGAAGTCCGCCCCCCATGACAGAAATCGGGATAAGCTGCTTAGCTTCAAGGTGAGCTATGACATCCGCCTTTGTCATCGCCTCGAATTCGCCTTTTACTATTAACCCCTCCTTACTCGCCGCTTCATATAAAAATTTGGCCATAGGTTCTAAAGAATTTATTCACGGACTACTCTTAAAACTTCTTCGATAGAAGTTATCCCCCGCTCGACCTTTTCCAACCCGTCCTCAAACATACTTTTCATGCCTTCTTTTATTGCCTGCGCCCTCATTTCGTGAACTGATACCAATTTCAGCAAGAGCGCCCTTATGCTTTCACTCACGCTTAGAATCTCGAATATGCCTAACTGCCCGCGGAAACCGGTGGAACCGCAAATATTACATCCTTTTCCGCGGTAAAGAATTTTAGGAATCGACTTTATATGGTTGGCGTTGGCGAGCGAAAGCTGCGCTTGAATCAAGCGCTCTATTTCCGGAGTCATTGGATAAGATTCAATGCAGGATGTGCAGATTTTCCTGACCAATCTCTGCGCAATAATAAGGTTGACGGTTGAAGCGAGAAGGAATGCCGGGGCGCCCATATCAATCAATCGCGGTAACGCGGAAGGCGCGTCATTGGTATGTAGCGATGACAAAACCAAATGTCCCGTTAAAGAAGCGTGAACCGCGATATCAACGGTTTCGTTGTCGCGGATTTCTCCTATCAATATAATGTCCGGATTCTGTCTAAGAATGGAGCGTAAACCGTTTGGGAAAGTAACGCCGGCCTTTACATTGACTTGCGTTTGGTTAACGCGGGGGATTTCATATTCAATCGGGTCTTCAATTGTGGTTATATTGACTTTCGAAGTATTTAAAATATAAAGAATGGCGTAAAGAGTTGTGGTTTTTCCGTGGCCAGTGGGTCCAGTTACGAGAATCATTCCGTGGGGTTTCGTAATTTCCCGATTAATAATCTCGGTGGCTTCTTTCGAAAAACCCAATTCCTCTAAGGTAAGCGGCTTAGTCGAGCTTCGCAATAGCCGCATCTCCACTTTTTCGCCGTTTAAAACCGGCATAACGTTCACTCTCACATCAACTGTGCCGGAGCCCTCAACCCCGAACCGAAAACGGCCGTCTTGAGGAATTCGGTGTTCATCAATCTGGAGATTGGCTAAAACTTTGACTCTCGCGACAACAATAGGGTCAACTTGTTTAGGTAGACTTAGAATTTCATGCAAAACGCCGTCAATCCGATATCTTATCAAAAGTTCCTTAGGCAGGGGTTCAAAGTGAATATCCGAAGCACTCATTTGAATACCATGCTCAACTATACTATCCAGGATGGCAATTACGGGAACGGCTTCGGCTAATTTGGCAATATCCGTTTCTCCGGAAGCAGAAACGGCTTTTTCTACGTTTTCCGCTATAACCTCATTAAAGTCAGTGCTAATCGTTTCCTTATACTGCTGCAATCCGTAACGGAGACTATCAGAAGTAGTTATATAAGGCTCGACAAAACTGTTAGTTTTGGCCCGAAGAAAATCAATGGCATCAAAGTCCGCGGGGTCAAGCATTGCCACCTTAATCGCCCCCTTTTCTTTATCTTCGTTAAAAGCCACAACGTGTTCTGACTTGGCATAAGCTTCTGGAATTAAAAGCAATGTTTCTTTGGGAATGGTAACTGATTTTAAATCTATGGCAGGCACATCAAAATATTTTCCCAACAGCTCAACAAGGTAATATTCCGGTATCAATTCGCGGCCCAGCAGAACATCAATGATGCTCTGTCCAGAACGTTTTGATTCCATTATCGCGGTTTCAAAATCAGATTCGCTGACTGCCCCCGATATATACAGAATCGTTTTTAGCTTTTCGTCCGGTATATGCATCCCACACTATTATAACAGATAAATGGAGTTTAAATCTTTAGAACGCCGAGGTTTAGAAGTTCGATTATTTCATTCCCGAAAGCCATAAGAATGGTAGCCGCGAGAAACATCGGAACCCCTAAGGTGGTGTATGCTTCTTTAAAATATAAGAGA
>JACOTQ010000027.1 GCA_016178255.1 Candidatus Colwelliibacteriota bacterium
ACAAAACGTTCTTAGTCTTAGGCCCGAAGAATTTCTCCAAAGAATCGGAGAAACTAATCTTGAGAATGCTTCAGACGTTCTTATAGCGAGAGACATAAGTTTAAAACAAGCCATTGACCTTAAAAGCGCCACCTTCGAATCGCTTAGAGTTAACGACGAATATAGGAGGCATTATTTAAGCGATGCCTTTTCGGCAGTTACTGGTTTTGTAGGATACAGTGAAAAAGACCGTTTGTTGAGCGGTAGAGCCGGCATTGAAGCTTACTATGACGATATTTTAAGAGGCGAAGACGGCAAGAGGATTACTTATCGGGATGCGTTAGGGCGTACCAAAAGCGCGGAAGCCGTAAAAGAACCTAAGCAAGACAGCCCTGTAAAAACTACTATTGATTATGACTTCCAAGAATATTTTTACGGCAGATTGCTGCGTGGTCTGAATTCACTGGGCAGGACTGGCGGCGTTGGTTTGGCTTTGAATCCTCAAAACGGAGAAGTTCTCGCGCTTTTAAGTTTTCCAAGCTTTGATGCCAACAATGTTTCTAAATATCTAAATGATTCCGGAAGACCGCTTTTCAATAGAGTGGTGGGCGGTGTCTATACGCCCGGGTCTACAATTAAGCCGGTTCACGCCGTAGCTGCTTTAAAAGAAGGCGTTATCACGCCTCAAGGTAAGATTTTCTCAGCCGGTTATATCGAAATCCCGAATCCTTATAATCCAGAAACTCCCAGCCGCTTTCTTGATTGGAAGCCTCATGGTTTAGTGGACTCGCATTCCGCCTTAGCGCGTTCAAGTAATGTCTATTTCTACGAAGTTATTGGAGGGTTTGGAGGCCTCAAAGGAGTCGGCGTCGATAAATTAAAGGATTACTGGCAGAAATTCGGTTTTGGCCGGTTGGCTGGCATTGACCTTCCGGGAGAGGCTTCTGGTTTTCTTCCAGACCCGGAGGAGAAAGAAAAGAGAACCGGTTCGCCTTGGCGTGTAGGAGATACTTACAATGTGGCCATAGGCCAAGGCGATATTTCAATGACTCCATTACAGCTGATGGACGCGATTGTTGCCATAGCAAACGGCGGGAAAACTTTTGCGCCTCACATTAAGTTAGATTCGGGCAATAGCCCTCCAAAGATTATTTTCGATGTTTCTGAATTGGAACCGGAACTTAAAGAGGTTCGCGTTGGGATGGAGGATGCCGTTTCAAAACCCTACGGAACGGCTAATCTTCTCTCCAGTTTACCTTTCACTGTCGCGGCAAAAACGGGAAGCTCGCAAACGGCCAACAATACGAAAACTAATGCTCTTTTTGTCGGATATGCTCCGACAGAAAATCCTCAAATAGCCATTCTGGTTTTGATTGAAGATGCTAAGGAGGGAAGCTTAAACGCGGTTCCGATAGCTAATGACGTCTTGAGGTGGTACTATGAAAACAGAATTAGGAGCAATGTCAATAAATAATGAATTAAGGCAGGATTTAGTCTCTGGAGATTGGATTCTTTTTTCTCCGAAACGTGGACGAAGGCCTAACGAGTTCAAAGAGAAAAAGAAACGCGCCCGCGCCTCAATTGTCAATTGTGTTTTTGAGCGTCCGCGCAAAGCGAGCGGGGGAAACCCGATTCTCATTTCGCCCTTGGGCGACGACTGGCGCGTACAGCTTGTGCCCAACAGATATCCGGCTCTTACCCATAATGGTCTAAGGCATAAAATTTACAAAAGAGGGCCGTATGCCGTGGTTCCGGGTACAGGTCATCACGATTTGGTGATTACAAAAAACCATGATGACAATTTTTCAAAATTGAGCGAAGACGATGCTAATTTGCTCTTTAGGGTTTTTAGGGATAGGTACCTGATGCTTTTGGATGACGACGACATACGGTACGTTTCCATTTTTCATAATTGGGGGCCTAAAGCCGGGGCGTCAATATACCACCCTCATTATCAGGTTATTGCCTTACCCGTTGTGCCACCGGACGTAGAGCATTCTCTATCCGGTTCGAAGAAATATTTCAGGAACAATAGAATCTGCGTTCATTGCCTTCAAATTAAATGGGAAAAACAGCAGAAGAAAAGAGTTATTTTTGAAAACAGCTGCGCTATAGCTTTTGCCCCTTTTGTTTCAAGGTCCGAATTTGAAATAAGATTATTCCCAAAGAAACACCTGCCCTTTTTCGAAGACACCTCCGAGGTTGAATTGGGATGTATGGTTCACGCCTTGCAAAAAGTTTTGCGATTACTTGAGAAATCCCTAAAAGACCCTGACTATAACTTTTTTATTCATACCGCGCCGGTCAAAAACAAACAAGAATTCAGACATTACCATTGGCACGTCGAAATTCAACCTAAAATTACGCTTGCTGCCGGATTTGAATTGGGAACCGGCATGGAAATAAATGTTGTTGACCCGGATGAGGCGGCGAGGATTATAAAGGGTAATGATTGAAGAGTTCGTTGCTGTTGTTTCCGGATTCATTTTGAACATTATTGAATTATGGGGTTATTTCGGCATCTTTGTCCTCATGACTTTGGAAAGCGCCAATATTCCCATACCTTCGGAGATTATCATGGCTTTTTCGGGGTTTCTTGTTTCTACCGGTAAACTGAACTTCTGGTTTGTGGTTTTGGCGGGCGCTCTCGGAAACCTCCTGGGGTCACTGTTGAATTATTTTCTGGCTTACCGTTATGGCAAGAAAGCAATCAATTTTCTTAGGAGGTTTGCTTTTATGGAAAGACAGGATTTTGACATAGCTGAAAGCTGGTTTAAAAAATTCGGTCTTTTCTCTTCATTCTTTATGAGGTTGATGCCGGTGCTCCGGACTTTTATTTCCTTTCCAGCCGGTATGTTTAGGGTAAATATTATAGAGTTTTCGCTGCTTACCTTTATCGGTTCTTTTTTCTGGTCACTTATATTGACTTACATCGGTTACGTCGCTGGCGCAAACTGGAACTTTTTAGAACCTTACTTCAGACGCTTAGACGTTCTTATAATGATAGTCGTCTTAGGACTTTTGGGTTGGTTTGCTTATCGCCGCTTGATGAAGAGAATGTTAAAATAGAATTATGCCTAAGCTGATAATAGCCAATTGGAAATCGAATCCTTCCGATTTAGCCTCGGCGATAAAGCTCGCCAAAGCCATAGACCACAAGAACGTGGTCATAGCCGCCCCTTTTCC
>JACOTQ010000028.1 GCA_016178255.1 Candidatus Colwelliibacteriota bacterium
CGATGGCCAAAAGATAATCGCGATTAGCATGAACGCGTGAATAACTGTTTTGACCAAGGGCAACGTTAACGATTTAATTGTTCGAGCGGGATAATATATGGCGAACCAAAAGAAAGATAGGAAAGCAAGGTCACCGGCAAGATAAACCCCAATCGTGATGGACTTGAAAAAGACGAAAGGTAGAATAAGGTTACTGCTTATAAAAGCTTGGCCAAGCGCCCAAACACTCGCGAAAATGGCCGTAAACGCGTAGAATATCTCATTTTTGCTATGCCGGCCATGAATTAAAATGGAGCTCGTGAGCATTAAAGTCAGGGAAGTCAAAACAGCGGTTAGAATACCAAAGGCACTCATGGCTCAATAGGCATTTCCACCACAAACCTTGCCCCTTTATCCCTTCCATCTGACTCGGCATAAATTCTGCCACCATGGGCTTGGATAATGTTTTTAGTGACAGCTAACCCTATGCCTCTGCCGGTAGCGTAGAGCTTTTCAGCCTCCTTACCCCTCTCAAAGTATTGGGTAAAGACTTTGGATAGTTCTTCAGTTGTTAGACCGATGCCTGTATCTTCTATCGTGATTTTATAGATTTGTTTGTCACGTTCAATGGGATGATTAGTTTTTATGCCTTTGATAGAAATGGTTCCTTGAGCCTTGTTGTATTTGACCGCGTTGTCTATGAGGTTGGCTATGACTTCTTGCATTTTTTCACGGTCAATATTGATGATAGTGTCGTTCTGGACATCTAATGTAATGAAAAGATTCTTCTTCTTAACCTCCGGCTCTAACTCTTTGACTGTGTCTTCTAAGAAATTCTTGATGTTGGTAAGTTGTTTTTTCAAGGCTGATTTCCCAACTTCCATCTGGGAAATGTCAAGAAATTCGTTGATTAAGTCGCCTATCCTGTTCGCCGCAGTTTCGGCTTTGGTAAGGTAGGTCCTGGTGGCCTCGTCTATTGTTTGATGTTTCTGACCAAGAACTGACTGAAGATAACCTTTAACAATGGTCAAGGGGGTTCTTAGGTGATGCTGGGTGGTAAGGATAAACTGGTCCTTAGCTTTGTCCAGTTCAACGAGTTCTAAACGGGCTCTCTTTTCAACCTCGTAGGATTTTCTGATTTCTACGGTTTGTTCGTCCACTTTTTGCTGGAGGTTCTGGTTAAGGTCGTCAAGTTGCCTGTTCAGGTCGGTGAGCTTCTCTTTTTGTCGCACCTCGCTCAAAACCGAACGCATCAGAAATATTCCCACGACTACAGTGAATACGAAGAGCGTACTATCGAGGAGACGAGCTTGGTTTGTGGCATCAAAGAAAATTCTCGCGAGGAGAAAAATCCAGATGGTGAATATCAGTATTTCGGCGACAATGGCTTTGACGTTGAAGAGGTGGCGGCGCAATGTCGCGTAAGAGACGCCCAAAATAAACGGTATGGTCACTAACGGCCCCCATATATTAGGCATAGGATTACGAAACACCTGAATCGGGATGACTAAAACAAAAGGAAATATCAAGAAAGCGAGGACGATAGTAAAGAAGATGACTTTTAAATGTTTACGCATCACTCCCTCGGCTCTCCGATACTTACGGAAAGCTATAATCACTGCTATAAACGTTAGTATAAAACTAGCAGGAGTCCATAAAAGATTGAACGCGCTTTCCTTTGGAATAAAAAATATTCTCCCTTGGTAAAGAAACGAGTCGACAAAAAAGTGTACATAAAAAGGGCTAAAAACGATGTCTGGATACTTACCGAGAAGAATATTAAGCGTACGCCTAAAAAGGCTAACTCCGGAGTCCCTTGAAAAGAGATGAAGCTCCCAACCGACCACAATGCAAGTCCAAAGACTACAAACGCGAAAAAACGATTGGTCACGCTTTCCCTGCCATGAATGTATACAAGGACTCCGAAAAAGAGGGATACTATGGCAAGAAGCGAGTGGGTTATAAATATAGTAAGGTCTATAGACATATTTTTCAGATTAGCTCGATTTTTGAAGCCAAAATAAAATCATTCTCCGAAAGTCCCCCTATGGCGTGAGTCCATAATTCAATATTAACTTTGTTGTAAAAAATATGCATATCTGGGTGGTGTCGTTCGCTTTCGGCAAGCGCGGCTACAGCGTTAACGAATTTCATAGCGTCCTTAAAATCCTTAAACTTGAAATCGCAGCTTATTTTTTTGCCATCCATTACTTCCCATCGTTCCTTAAGAGAAGAAATATATTTCTTTATCTCCGCTTCACCAAAAGGCATGACACCAGCCTCGCAAGGAACGCACTTCCTTTGAATCAGATTCATAATATTCTAATAATACATCAGAAACCGGTCTTTAAAAAATCAAAGCCGGTGGTTAAACCGGCTTTTCGTACATCTCATTAGCGCTTATCTTGACCAACTTGTGAAAGGAATGGGATTAGGACCTCCAATCCGAAGAGTGTGTTTGCGGATAATGATTCCATATCCACTACCATCATCATAACGGAAAGCGTTGGAGAGGACCAACACAACGTCGCCGTCTGGAATGTCGGAATCCGGCCTTGTGACAATCTGCACAGCGTAGCCATCATTCTTCAGCGAATTCTCTATTTCTTCAGCCACATCAGTCGGAGATTTTCGGCTAAATAAACCTAAGGTCACTTGCTTCAAGGCAACCACGTTATATATGAAAGTCGGTTGCGGAGAACAGATTATGAAATCCACACTCGTTCCATCTTTAAATATATAACGCGAAACATCTTTTGTGTTGAGCTGAACCGCCGGCTTACCAATCGCGATTGAAAAGGCCTTGGCCGTCGCGACCTGCGCCCTGATGGACGGAGCTATAACGGTAACGCTATTCTCGTCGAAAAGAGGTATGGGCAAAAAATGTAACGCCAACACAACGAGGCCAATAACGGTGAAAGCTTGAGAAAACCGCATCCAGGCTTTGCGCATAAATGTTAACCAGCTCCTTACATCTTCGGAGCAAGTTTGATTAATGGTTATAAGCTAAAATAATTTTCTAAAGAACGACCTTTAAAAAACAATTAACTTAAAGTATAACAAAAATCTGAATTAGTCAAAGCAAAACCCGCCCTGGTAAGAGGCGGGTTCTTGAATCTTACTTTTTTAATATCTTTAATAGAGGGATTTTTAACGTCAGATACCCTGAGACTGGTCCCCAAGAATATCCTTTAGGAGGAAAGTGTTCACCAACAAGAGTTAACTTGCTTCCTGCCAAATTGCTTGGAATCTCGACTTTAAACTTGAAAGATCTAGGCTCAGTAACTTTAACCTCAAAAACTTTCTGTAGTGGATGTTGAGCCCCGTAATCACTCCCCGAGTAAAAACGAGCGTCCTCATAAACGCACAATAATTTCTCGTTTGGGTTTCTCTTTTCAAAAAAGATACGAATTATCCCCGGTAGTTCAACAGTAGCAAGCGCCTCCATAAAGAAGATGTTATGGTCTCTTCTGTTGAGACAAATGGGCTGAACCGCTAAACGAAAATGGCCGTTAACACAAAGAGTCGTCTTTTTCATAAAAAGATATTTTTAATTATTAATGA
>JACOTQ010000018.1 GCA_016178255.1 Candidatus Colwelliibacteriota bacterium
AAGTTAATGGGACGAACATTAGCCTCTAAAGGCTTCAAACTACCAATTACTTCTCCGGGCAAATCAATATCAGTCTTACTTTTAAAACCGAACTTAACAAGGTAATTATAGAATTGGCTGTTGCCCAGCGTTTTCCCCGCAAATGCCGCGCCCGTGTTAATGGACTGTTCTAAAACTTCCGTCATGGTAACTTTACCGTGAGCTTTCAAGTCCCAGTTTTTTATTGTCTTCCCATCCAAGACAAGAGCTCCGGTATCAACGAAAGTTGTTTCCGGAGTTATGGCTCCCGCGTTAATGGCAGCGGCC
Organism: Candidatus Colwelliibacteriota bacterium; assembly: GCA_016178255.1. Classification (GTDB taxonomy): domain Bacteria; phylum Patescibacteriota; class Minisyncoccia; order UBA6257; family Colwellbacteraceae; genus JACOTQ01. The sequence goes on from JACOTQ010000018.1 coordinate 307, forward strand.
ATCGTGATAACTTTGAAAATCGAACCTGGTTCGTAAACGGCCTGCACTGCTGGATTTAAGAAGGTTTCTATCCCAGATTTAGAGTAGTCGTTGGGGTTGAAACCCGGAACGCTCGCCATCGCTAAAATTTTGCCGGTTTTCGGCTCCTCCACTATTACCGTTCCCTTCTCCGCTTTATAATCGGCTACTAACTTAGTCAAAATTCTTTCGGACTCGGCTTGAATATCGCGGTCAATGGTAAGATGGATATCTTTTCCGCCTACGGAATTTTTTACAATTTGGTCGCCATTCAGCTTACCGGAAGTTCCACTCAAAACTTTGTCGTAATAAAGCTCTGTTCCATAGACGCCGCCCGGATTGTCATTGTCCGAAGAAACAAACCCTATTATATGAGCGCCGATATCTTGAAGAGGGTAAAATCGGCGAGGTTCTTGCTTAACATAGATTCCTTTAATTTTGCCGTCAAGTATGGAGTTAACTTGCTCATCGGACGCTTTTTTTAATATTGGCTCGTAGGGGTCAGGAATTTTACCTAAAATCTTGTTAAGCTCTCCTTTGTCAGTCTGAATAATTTTACTTAGAATCTCCGCAGTTCTGGCCGGGTCGTCAATTTCATCGGGAATAGCATAAATTGTCGGATAATTCCTGTTGATTGCCGCCGGAAACATTTCGCCGTTCTTATCGGTAAAATAAATACTCCCGCGGGCGGGATTCATGAGTTCGGAAAGGCGATGTATGGAGAAGGCTTGAGCCTTATATTCATCACCTTTTTGTATTTGAAGGTTATAGACTTTGAAAATCAAAAGGGCGTAGAGAACGCTGAAGAATAACCCTAAAAATGTGATGCGATTGCCCATTGCGGATTTTTGTCATAGATGAGGTTTTTTTCTTTCGCGAGTTCGTCAAGACGCCTTGAATCGGTAAGTGCAAATAAGTCGTTTTTGAGCTCGGCATTCTCCACTTTTAAGCGTTCAAGATTCTTTTCCGAAACTTTAATGTCTTGGTTAAGACCAACCGAGTTAGCATAGGTAAAAACATAAAATGAAGCGGTCAAGACTAATATGCCTCCGAGAACGAATATGATTCTTGATAAACTTTTGTTTTTATTTGGTTGTATTATTGTCATTTTAAAATCGCGATTCTTAGTTTTGCCGAACGGCTTCTTGGATTACTGCTTATTTCTTCTTGTTCCGGAATTACTGGTTTTTTTAATATAATTTCCACAACCCCAGAATTTTTCATATTCTTTAAATAATTTTTGATTAAGCGGTCCTCCAAAGAGTGAAAAGCAATGAATATCGCGACTCCTCCCGGCTTCACGATATCTTCAAGGTTTTTGAGAATGCTCTCTAAGTTTTCCAGCTCGCTGTTGATGTAAACCCTGATGGCTTGGAAAACTTTTGTGGCCGGATTTATTCTGCCCCGCGCGTAGCTTGAAGGCACGCCACTCACAACAGCTTTTACAAGGTCGAAAGTGGTGATAATTTTCTTTATCTTTCTCGTTCTTATTATCGACTTCGCGATGCTATTGGAGTACCTCTCTTCTCCGTATTTGTGGAATATCTCGGTTAGCTCTTTTTCGTTATAACTGTTGAGGACCTCCGCGGCAGTGGGACCAGAGTTTTCGGAATAACGCATTATGAGAGGCTCATCTTTAAGAAAACTGAAACCTTTACCAGAATACTCCAGCTGATTCGAAGAGAAACCTAAGTCGAGAAGAAGCGCGTCAGCTTTGCCTAATTTTTTGCGTTTCAATATTTCGGGTAGATTCGAGTAGTTGTCATTAACGAGAACGACCTTAACTGAACAACTTTCTTCTTTTAATCTGGCTTTGAATCTCTCCAATAAGTCATTATCCCATTCCACTCCCAGGAACATTCCATTCAACCCGATACGTTTTATAATTTCTAAAGCGTGTCCCCCGCCATCAACGGTTCCATCAATCACGAACTTACCCGACAAAGGAGATAATATCTCTAAAACCTTATTTAAAAGAACGGGCTCGTGCATTCCCTCCTGCCTTGTCTATATGCCCAACTCGCCTAACTTCTCTGCTATTTCATCAGAAGCGCTCTCGGTCTTATTCTTATAATCCAGCCATGCTCCAGAGTCCCAGATTTCCATACGGTTATAAACTCCGGTAACTTTTGCTTCTTTGTTAAGCCCAGCGTATTTCCTCAAATAATCCGGAATTAAAATACGACCTTGAGAATCAATATCAACATCGGAGGCGCCGGAGAGCATCAAACGCACAAATGCCCGGGAGTTAGCCTGCGCTAACGGAAGCGCGATAAGTTTTTGAGCGAGTGTCTCCCACTCTTTAGAAGTGAAAACAAATAAACAATGGTCCAACCCCCTTGTGATGATTGCTCCGCTCGAGAGCTTATTTCTAAACTTAGCTGGTATGGCAATCCTGCCCTTAGAGTCAATGTTGTGGTGAAATTCTCCTATGAACATATGCTTACTTATTTATGACTTATCCACAGAAATGGAGGGTTATCCACATACTTATCCACTTTCCCCCACTTTTGTTTAATTCTAAACCACAATGACGATGGAGTCAAAAATCAAAAAATCCGTCGTTAGACGGAGGAAAAGGCTCATATTTACTGGATTTTCTGCTATGTGTGCTTAGGAGTTATGCACAACTCAACCTATTACTGGTGCGCCCTGGAAGGATCGAACTTCCGGCCTTCCCGATGTGAACGGGACGCTCTACCACTGAGCTAAGGGCGCACGTCTGCCTGCTCTGCCTACGGTCGGGCAGGTGGCAGACAGAAGAAAATGAAGTCCGTGAATTACTGCAACTCCGCTGTCCCGCCTGCTTCTTCTAACTTCTTCTTAAGTTCTTCCGCTTCGGGTTTCTTTAGGCCCTCTTTCACTGCCTTAGGAGCGGCTTCAACCAAATCCTTTGACTCTTTAAGGCCCAATCCGGTTGCCTCTCTTACCACTTTGATGACGTTGATTTTTTGTTCTCCGGTCGTTTTTAGAACCACAGTGAAAGAATCTTTTTCTTCTTCCGCCGCTCCGGCGGGGCCAGAGGCGGCCGCGGGCATCGCGGCACTGATACCAAATTTCTCTTCCATCGCCTTAACTAAATCGGCAATTTCAATCACCGTCATTTTCTCTATTTGTGAAATTAATTCGTCTTTGTTCATTATAATTAAACTGATTGCGACCTTTTAGATTTTTCCTGCAAAATATACATAAACGCCCTTAGAGGAGCGGTCATCATCCCCATCAATTGCCCCAGGAGTATTTCTCTTGGCGGCAGTTGACCGATGGCTTTAACAGTTTCGCCCGAAATAGCCTCACCCTTTTCCAAGTTCATTCCCCCCAAAATTTTAAAGTTAGGCTTATCTTTGGAAAATTTATACAAGGATTGGGCGACTTCGGAAATATCATTTTTAGCAAATATTGTCCCCACCGGACCATCGAACTGCTTAGGATCGAAGTCTAATAATTTCCCGCTTAGAACGAGCTTCAAAAGTCTTTTCTTTATGACTTGAAAGCGAGCATCTACGGCTCTTAAAGCAGTTCTTAAAGATTTCAGGTCTTGCATACTCGTGCCTCCGAAATCCGCGAAAACAAGAGTTTTAGCAGCAGCCAACTCTTCATTCGCTTTTTCGACTATGTCTAATTTTTGAGCTTTGGTTTTTGCCATATGTAAATAAAAACTGCCGATTTATAATCCGCAGTTCAAATAAGTCCCTGATTGGTCTTATCCTCGGCGGGGCCCTCCTCCGCTCTTACGAGCTCCGGATGGGCAAGCTTATTCCCTTTTACGGGATGCCCGCTGTCTGCGGATTTAATGAATAATGCTTAAATTTGCCTTCCGTTTGTCATTAGTGTGTTGGGCCTGATTTCATTAAATGAAGTATAGTAAATTGAGTTGGAATCGTCAACTACCTAAGCCTGTTCTCCTTATGAGGCGTGTGTTTCTTGCACCAGGAACAGAATTTCTTATATTCCAGTTTACGCTCAACCTGTTTCTTGTTTTTTCTCACGTAATAGTTAAAACGATTACACACAGAACACTTAAGTCTTATTAAATTATCCGAAACTTTTGATTGTGCCATATTAATTTTGTTTATCTTCAGTCCGCCTTCGCCAAGGCTTCGGCGGACACTGAATTTCCTAATCTCGCTTCGCTCGAACGAAATTCGTGAGCCCAAGAGAGGGATTGAACCTCCGACCTACTCCTTACCATGGAGTTGCTCTGCCACTGAGCTACTTGGGCGAGCCGGAGAGAGGAGTCGAACCTCCGACCTTCACTTTACAAAAGTGTTGCTCTGCCACTGAGCTACTCCGGCAATTTCATATGATTCATCACATCTACTGCGAATGTAATAATACTGAATTAAGGATTGGATTGCAATCGGAATTATTATCGATATTTCCATTCGGTGCGCAGGGCAGGATTCGAACCTGCGTAGCCGCTAGGGCGCCTGATTTACAGTCAGGTGCAATTGACCACTCTGCCACCTGCGCAATATACAAAAAACTTATTCTAATCTACCTACCAAGCGTTTGAAAGCTTGCCCACCTTTGTAAGATTTGACTTCCATTTCACGCCTCATTGCTTCTCCTCTAGTATTAAGACTCTCATAAAGAACTATTTTATAAGGAGTCTTACCTTTAGTAAAAATAGACCCTTTAGAATTGTGTTTCGATAAACGCTTCTCTAAATTTCCTGTATGACCTATGTAGTAAGAGCCATCCTTTAAACTTTTCAAGATATACACATAGTACATATCTGCCATTGGGGCGTCCCGCTTATAGCGGGATGCATTGACCACTCTGCCACCTGCGCACGCAGAAGCATTATATCTTGTCTTTATCATTATTCAACCTCCGACTTACGAAATTATCGGCCTTCATTATGATTATCTTCACACGCCGCAGAGTTTTATCCTTGACGCTCCTCAACTTCAAGTCAATCTTATCAAGCGGAAGATTCGCTCCCCATCGGCCACTTTCCAAAACCGGCCGCTTCGAGCTGGAATCTTTTGTCCTGGGAACCGCGATGACAACCAGATAGATGATGGCTCCAAGCGAAGATATTGTAACAATCTGGAGAAAGAGGTCTGACATAATTAGATTTCGTAGCGTATGAATTTGCCGACTTTTATATTCTCTCCCACCTTGGCGATAACTCCGTTGATTAGAGCCTCGACTGTCGTGCCTTCGTCGCGAATGTAGTTTTGTTTAAGCAACAATTCATCGCTTTCGGGGGCCATGGCCGCTATCTGCATAGCTAAGTTATGCGCCAATTCCTTAAACGGCGCTGATTTAGCCACAAAGTCGGTCTCGCAATGCAACTGCACAAGCACACCAACCCTCTCGTTATGAACATAAGACTCTATTACTCCGGAGTTGGCGGCTCTATCTTTCTTAGTTTCAGCTTTAAGTAAACCCCTCTCTTTTATTAAGGAAACTGCTTTCTCGAAGTCTCCCTGGACTTCGTTAAGCGCCTTCTTGCATTCCATAATGCCGGCCCCCGTTAAAGACCTTAATTTTTGAACATCGCGAGCTTCAACCATTGTCTCCAATACTTCCGAGAGAAAGAGAATCTATCGCTAAAGCGGCAGCCTCTTTCGCCCTTTTGGCTTCTTCAACAATGTTTTCCAAATAGGACGCCATAAAATCAATGCTTTTTGGGTTTTTATCATTCACTATAATCGGGTAATCGACGAGATCCGGGTCGGCATTAGTATTCAAAAAACCAATGCTTTTTATGTTCATCTTACTGGCTTCTCTCGCGGCAATCTCATGGTTCTTAAGGTTGAAGATAATTATTAGTCCGGGAAGTTTTTCCATTGTTTCTATCCCCGAAAAGAATCTATCAAGCTTTTCAAGCTCTCTTTCCAAGCTAATCACTTCTTTTTTTGTGGGCGTAGTGCCAACGAGTATTATGGAGCCGCCCGAACTAATTTCGTTTTTAATCGCCTGGGCCGCTTCATCTAAAGCTCTGATTGCCTTTACCACATCAATAACTTCAACGCCGGATTTGGTAAAAGCTATGTACGGCCTGTTTTTGGGGTTAGTCTTAGACCTGTTTAAGCCGTAAAACATACCAACCTCCATCATGGCCTTAAGAAGCGATGATTCGTTAGCGGTGAGAGACTCCTGCGCTGGTATCTCCGCTTCGGTTAGACTATTTGCGTTCATATTCTCTAAATTTTCCACAACCGTAATATATAACTAAATTTGCTTATGTTCAAGCCCAGTATCAAAAATAGTTTTGGTACCGGGCAAGTCTCCTTAGGTTACCACTATGATTTTCTATGAGAGATTCTCCAATTCGTTATTGCTTTATGGTCGCCGGAAATGAGCTCTTTAGGGACGTAATATTTCTTGTTTTTGTAAACGAATTTTTCGGGTCGAGTGTAGGCCGGTACTCCTACCCCAAGCCTTTCTTCTTCCAAAGATTCATGCTTCCCCAAAACGCCGTTAATTTTACGACTTAGGGAATCAACAATTATTAAAGCGGGCAGTTCGCCTCCGGTAAGAACATAAGGACCAATTGACACTTCTTCAGTTTTAAAAATCTTCTTAATTCTCGCGTCTACTCCCTCATAGTGCCCGCAAATTAAAATAATACGCTTATAATTTTTTACCCAATTTAGAGCAGTCAGATTCGTAAATTGCTTGCCGGATGGTGAGAGTATTACCACTTTAGTCTTGACTCTTTGGGACTTAGTTACGCCTTTAAGGGCATTATTTACGGCTTTTACCAAAGACTCGATTTTCAAAACCATTCCCGGACCGCCACCGTACGGACGGTCGTCAACCTTAAAATGCTTTCGGTCTGAAGAAAATTTCCTCAAATCGTGAAGTTTAACTTTAATGATTTTATTCTTCAATGCCCGACCTAAAATTGATTCCGTAAGATAAGGCTCAAATACCTTAGGAAATAAAGTGATGATGTCGAAATTCATTTTTGATTACAGGATGAAAACCTTTATGAAGAAGCCCCGACTGAAAAGTCGGGGCTTCTTTCGTAATTGATTGTAAGGATTACATATCCTTTATATCGTCAATCACCTTTTCTACGGCTCCCCTACTTTCGCCGCCCTCGCGCCTAGTAGAACCTTCCGGCTCTTCTATCTTGAGGTTGACTCTCGCATTGTTCTTTATTCCAACAATACGGAGGAGAGACCTGATGGCTTTGGCAGTGTTGCCCTCTCGGCCGACAATCTGCCCCATATCCTGCGGATTAACATTAAGCAAAAGGAGCACTCCCATCTCGTCGACTTTGCGCTCAATTCTAACGTCATCCGGGTGATCAACGATAGACTTTACGATAAACTCCAGAAACTTCTGGTCAGTAAATTCATTCATTTCCCTTCGTTGCTATTTCCTTTCGACCTTTTACTTCAATCTTTCCTTAGAATGCATTCATTATTGCCCTGAACCTATAAAATAGCAATCTTAGCCTTCTTTAAAATTTGTCCAACTGTAGCAGTGGGCTTTGCCCCACATCCAAGCCAGTATAAAACTCTCTCTGCCTTTACCTCATACTTATCAGTGTGGGGATTATACCATCCAAAATCTTCAATGGACTTGCCGCGAAGCTTAGACCTCTGCTCCTGCAAAACCACCCTGAAAGACCTTTGGTGCTTTTTCCCCACTCCTTTTAGTTTTATCGCTAACATAATCTCAAAAATGATAGTTAGAGCAAGCTTAAATGTCAAACCCCGCATCGTAAGATACGGGGATTGAGCCTTAATCGGTGACTATGACTTTCGTTCCCACCGTGGCCCATCTGTAAAGCCATTCGGCTTTGTCTATCGGCAGGTTAACGCATCCATGAGAACGCTTCTTACCGAAATCGTTATGCCATGGGGCGCCGTGGAGAGCTGCTCCATCCCAAGTAAAAAACATTGCCCAAGGCACTCCTGGAAAATCACAGTAATCCGTCATTCCCGGAAGAGGGCATTGCATATAGCGAGATGGCTTCTTATAGAGAATCTTAAATTCCCCTTTAGATGTCTCTGCGCCCCTGATACCAGTAGATACAGCCGATTCAATCATTATTTTATCACTTTCGTAGGCGTAGAGTTTCTGCTCCGATAAATCTACGACGATTTTCTTCTTAGCATCCACCCTCGGCTCAGAAGGCACATTTACCCATATTGTATGCTCGGCAGCAACATACCAGTCGCCTTGCGCCCTCTCGGGATATGAGAGCGGCGAATCTTGTTTAATTCTGTACCACGGCCGACCGTTCTTATCTTCGATTTCCTTATCAACCTTCACTATGGCACCAATTCTCAAGACATGAGTCTTTTTAAATCCAGTACCAGGCCCTAAACGAACATTGAGACAACCGGAAAGCACTACTTCACAACCATCCACGACTTGGACATAACCGTCTATTTTTCTATTCGAACCTTCGGCCGCGAAAGCAATCCCAAAGATAAATAACAAGGCAACAAACACAAAGAGCGCATTATTAAGGCGCTTCATAAATTTTAAAGGACCAGACTTCCAGACGTGATAAACGCGCTGAAAGCAGAATCCCCTTTTAAAAATGGATAATGCTTTCAGTCTTCGGCCACGACTGAAGCGCTAACTTAGTAATATAAGCAGAAAGTTAAGTTGTCAATAAGTCATAAAAACAGAGAGTATACTATATGTCCGATCGGTGATGTAGTATACTTTTGGTTTGCATAAAAAGAACCACTACGCGCTGATATACCTAAGTATATCAGCAAGGAAGAAGTAAGAATGGATTCGAAAGCATTAACTCAAAATGTCAGGGTTGTAATTGACTTGGAGTGCCTTTGAACGTCAAATCAACTTCAGAGAAACTATTTTAGAGGTGCCATCGGGAGACATCGTGACTCCGTATAAGACATCGGCCGCCTCCATTGTCGCGCGGTTATGGGTAATCACGATAAATTGGGTTTTCTTCACAAAGCTTTTAAGTATTTCACCAAAGCGTCTCGCATTTCTTTCATCAAGCGCCGCGTCGACTTCATCTAAAACGATGAAAGGCGGCGGAGAAACCGAGATAAGAGCAAAAAGCGCGGCTATT
>JACOTQ010000017.1 GCA_016178255.1 Candidatus Colwelliibacteriota bacterium
AAAGAAGAAGTGGCTATTCCCTACAGGCGCATTCACAGCGTGGGAATAAAACAGTCTCTTCTGCACCGCTTGCTGGGCGTGGGTCGAGTTGTGATTTCAACGACTACCGACATTGACGAGCCAAGCGAAACGGAAAATGAAGCGAATGATGAGGTGGTACCGCTTATGGATTACAGCTTCGCAAGCGCGATAGCTAACAAGTTAACGGGTAGGGCTGAAGTCGAACGGATGCAATTACACAACAAAACAGTCCGGCGATAAGGGGTAGCTCAATATGTTATAATAATAAAATATAAAAGGTCGAAAACTAATAATTAAAATATGCTTCATAAAATTACATTTGCGCTTATGGCGGTCGGTGGCTTAAACTGGCTTCTTCTCGCCTTAACTGGATGGGAGGTTGGACAATTGCTTAGCGGAATGGAATCGACGGCAGCAAAAGCGGTTTATGTTTTAGTCGGCCTTTCCGCCATCTATGAACTCGTAATGCACGGGAAGACGTGTAAAGAGTGCGGAGGGATGGGTGTAAAACAGCAGTAGCCGGATACATCGGAATTAAAAAACTGCCCCGCGGATTGCGAGGCAGTTTTTATGCTTAGCGACGGTTGTTTCCTCCTCGGAAAGCGTTTCGCTTCTGCATGTGGCAACTTTTACAAAGAAGTTGGTCAAGTCTGGCCGGATCTGGTTGAAATGGGAGCTCCGTTATCGGAGATCCGCAATTTGAACATTTCCAGTCACCCTTGAACATCTGCCTGTCAAAGCCGCCCTGATTGTCTTGATATGCCATTTTGCCTCGTTTTTCTTATTGACCTTTTCGAAACTCGAGGCAAAGTGTTGTTCTCTATAAAACCATATCGCCTTATAAATTAAGACAAATTGGTCCTCGAATCTACTACTTACAGTATAACTCATATCACCCATTTTGTCAAAATAAGCCCTATTTCAGACCGTTTTTTGCTTAATTATTCCGCTTAGTATCTTCTTAACTTTTTCCAAGCTATCCCAATCATGAATAGAGGTTGGTATTCCAGAAACTTTAATTTTCCTTAGGGCGGAAAGTTGTTTTCTTAAAACGGCGGAGGAAACCGCATCGCTCTTGCTCAAAAAAACGTATTCTTTCTTTTCCAAGAGAGACTCATTGTACCTACCAAGCTCTTCCCTTATAACCTTGTAGTCGCCCGCCGGATTAACAGATTCCGCGGAAATAAAGTGAAAAAGTATCTTTGTTCTTTCGATATGACGCAGGAACTTAACGCCCAATCCCTTCCCTACTGCCGCCCCCTCAATAAGACCCGGGATATCAGCCAGAATAATTTCATGGTAAACTCCTAAATTAGGCTCAAGCGTCGTAAACGGATAATTAGCCACTTTGCTCTTGGCCGCCGTCAATTCGTTTAGCATGCTTGATTTACCGACATTGGGCAAACCGACAAAGCCGACATCGGCGATAAGCTTCAATTCCAAATGCAATTCGAAACTCTCGCCAGGCTTTCCAGGTTGAGACTGTTTTGGAGTTGTATTTCTTGATGACCTGAACAAGAAATTCCCCTTGCCGCCGTTGCCGCCTTTGGCTATTAAGATTCTTTCTCCTATTTTGGTAATCTCCACCTCTCTTTCGGTCGTCAAATTCTTGATTACCGTTCCAACCGGAACATTGACAACTAAGTCTCCGCCGTCGGCTCCGTCAACAAACTGCTCTCGCCCGCGACCGCCATCTTCGGCTCTTATCTCTTTTTTATAACGGAATTTATTAAGAGCGCTTAAATCAGAAACACCTTCCATATAAATAGAGGCTCCTCTGCCGCCGCTTCCGCCGGTCGGGCCCAAGCTCATCATGTTCTTGTTGAACGCAACAGCGCCACTACCCCCCTTGCCGGAAGAAATTTTGATTTTTACTTCATCAACTAACATCGCTATACTTCTACCATAGAAAACTCATATTTAAAACATCGAGTATACTATATGTCCGATCGGTGATATAGTATACTAATAGTTCTTGTTGACATTTAGTCTAATTTCAATGCGTTCTCAATCTTATAATTGCCTATTTTTGTTCGTCTCAAATTATTTAAGGTAGCGGGCAAGCCAAGTCTTCTTCCAATCTCCTCCGCGATGGACCTTATATAAGTGCCGCTCGTTACTTCCATAACCAGCTCCAGAATGTAATAACTTTCCGACCTGAAGCATTTTTTAAACACAGTATTCAGGATTTCCATTTCTTTCTCTGGCGGATTCACCCGTTTGCCCGCCCGCGCCAATTCATAAAGTCTTTCTCCCTTCACTTTGACCGCGGAATAAACCGGAACTTCAAGGACGATTTTACCTCTCATTGATTCCAGTAATGGAGCAATTTCAGACAAATCAAGTTCAAGCGGCGACTTCTCATCCAATACCTCGCCCTCCATATCGCAGGTTGTCGTTCTTATACCCAATAAAATCTCCGCCTCGTATGTCTTGGGAAGTTTTATGAGTTCGCTTAATTTCTTCGTCCCGATACCTACACCGACAATCATCAAGCCGGTTGCGAGAGGGTCCAATGTGCCCGAATGTCCCATCTTCTCCATTCCAATTTCCCTCCTTAAACGTCTGATAACGTCATATGAACTCAAGCCTTTTGGCTTATCAATTAAGATAATGCCTTCTTTTATATGACTTCTGATTTCCATTTGCCCACCACATTCTATATTATAAATGTAGGAATAATCCATTTATTATGGCGGATGAATCAAAAATAAAGGAATTTTTTAATGGCGATATTTTATCGGATGACGCGTCCTTGGAAGCTTACAGCCGCGACGCCAGCATTTTTCAAGTAAGGCCGGAGGTTGTTCTCTTCCCTAAAGATGTTTACGATATAGAGTCTGTAGTTAAATTCGTAAGCGCCGAAAAAAAAGCTGGACGCGATATTAGTCTAACTCCCCGCTCGGCCGGCACCGATATGACTGGCGGCCCGCTCACCAAATCAATCGTTTTAGATCTCACAAAGTATTTCAATCACATAAAGGAAGTTGGGAGTGATTACGCCTTAACGGAACCAGGGGTTTTCTACCGCGACTTTGAAAAAGAAACCTTGAAGCATAATCTTCTTTTACCAAGTTATCCCGCCTCCCGCGAAATTTGTACTGTGGGTGGTATGGTTGCCAACAACTCCGGCGGAGAAAAAACCCTTGTATACGGAAAAACCGAAAAATATGTTGAGGCTGTGAAAATGGTTCTCTCTGACGGCAAAGAATATGATTTTCGAAAAATTACATTCGAAGAGCTTCAGGAAAAGGATGAGGAGAAAACACTTGAGGGCAAAATATATAAAGGCATCCATCGGTTAATTGAGGAAAACTATGACTTGATTCAGGAAGCCAAGCCTGACGTATCAAAAAATTCCGCCGGGTACTATCTATGGAACGTGATGGATAAAGAAGCCAAAACCTTTGACCTTACTAAAATAATTGTCGGGTCGCAGGGGACTTTGGGGATAATTACGGAAATGCGGTTCCGTCTCATTAAACCAAAATCCCATTCGAGGCTTCTTGTCATATTCCTTAAAGATTTAAAACCTTTAACCGAAATTGCCGAAAGAATCTTAAAATTTAATCCGGAGAGCTTCGAATCATATGACGCGAACACGATAAAAGTAGCTATGAAATTTCTGCCGGACGTAATGAAAATACTTAAAGGCAACGCGCTCACGCTTGCCATGCAGTTTCTGCCGGAATTCTGGATGGCTATTTTTGGCGGAATGCCGAAACTGGTTCTCCTCGCGGAGTTCACCGGAGATACGTCAGAAGAGGTCGCAAAAAAACTACTGGACGCAAAATCAGCGCTGAAAGACCTGCCAATAAAGATGAGGGTAACCAAAACCGAACGCGAGACCAAAAAATACTGGACATTAAGAAGAGAAAGCTTCAACCTGCTCCGGCATCATATGAAAGGCCTCCGCACCGCTCCATTTATAGACGATATAATAGTAAAGCCCGACAAATTGTTCGAATTCCTGCCGGCCCTGAACGCCATACTGGCTCAATACCACCTGCTCTACACGATAGCCGGTCATATCGGCGACGCTAATTTCCACATCATACCTCTTATGAAACTTTCTGAACCGAAATCAAAAGAAATAATTTCGGAACTGTCAGAAAAAGTTTATAAGCTGGTGTTGGATTTCGGCGGCTCCATAACCGCGGAACACAACGACGGCCTGGTTCGAAGTCCTTACTTAAAAACAATGTACGGTGATAAAATCTATAGATTATTTGAAGAAACCAAGCGAATTTTCGACCCGGATACGCTCTTCAATCCCGGCAAAAAAGTGGGCTCCAGCCTGGAATACTCCTTGAACCACGTCGACACAAGCGTTTGATTTCCAACAATGAATCTTTCCTACGAAATTGAAATAAAGTCTCTGCTTGGCACCAAGGAGATTGCGGATGCTCTTCGCGCGCGGTTATTGGAAGCTTATCCGCAAATGAGACTTTCTTCCAAGAGTAAACAGCTAAACCATTATTTCACCGGAGGCAACCTTCACGACCTCGCCGAATCTATAACACCTCCCCGTCTAACGCCCGAAAAATGGGGACAATTAAATAATTTAGCAGAGCACGCGCAAGCTTTCTCCGTGCGAACGCGCGAGAAAAACAATGACGTTTATTTAGTAGTAAAAGCTTCCATCGACGACGCGACAAGCGAAAACGGCACCTCCCGAATTGAATTAGAAGAAAGGATTGATGTGCCTCTTAACGAATTGGATTCTTTGTTGCTCGTCTCCGGCTTTAATTATCAGGCAAAATGGTCACGGGAGCGCGAAGAGTATTCGCACGGCGGGATAACCGTCTGCCTGGATAAAAACGCCGGCTACGGCTGGATTGCCGAGTTCGAAAAAATGATTGATAACATTGACGAAACCAGAGCCGCCCAAGAAGAACTCCGTTCTATGATGTCAAATCTTGGGGTTTACGAACTCCCGCAGGAACAGTTGTCGCGAATGTTTACTTATTACAACGAACATTGGGAAGAATACTATGGAACCGATAAGACTTTTGCCGTACAATAAATTAAGTTTATGACTAAACCAAAACATTCTTTAATCCTGGACACCAAGACTCACTTTGAACACCGGTTCATCCGTGACGTAAAAACATTAGACAAGCTGATTAAGCGCTTTAAGAAGGGCGGTCTCAAGATAGTACTCACGCAGGGCGTATGGGACCTGATTCATGAGGGACACGCAAAGTACTTGGAAGCGGCAAAATCATTCGGCGACATTCTTATCGTGGGGCTTGATTCCGATGAACTGACCCGTATGCGCAAGGGGCCGAATAGGCCCATTGTGCCGGAAAAAGAACGGGTGCAAATGCTAATCCATCTTCGCCACGTTGATATTGTGACCATTCGTGAGACGCATCACGACATCGGCTATCTCATACGATTGGTAAAACCCGACGTGCTCGTCACTTCGTCAAGTACTTCTGATTTTAAAGACGATTTAAAGGCCGGAACCTATGACGAATTTTGCAAAAAAATCGTCACTCTGCCTCCGCAGGCGACGACGCATACGAGCGCGCGCATACGGAACCTGACGATTGAAGGCGCGGAGGAACTCGCAAAAGAAGTGGACAAGCTCACGCGGGATTTCATAAAGAAAATACGAAGCACATGAAGTACGCGGTCGTCTCCTATGTTCCGGCTCTGCACAGCGGTTATATTGATTTCTTTAGGAAATATCCAGGAATCCTATATATACTTGATGAGGAACTTGTAAGAGAAGTTCCAAGAATGGAGCGGGACATTCGGGCTTTGAAACCGGAAGATATTAAGGCGCTTCTCGCGGGATTAAAAATTTTCGACGATATTATCGTTCTAAATAAAAGCAGGTTGCAACAAATCAAAAACGACGCCTCGCTTATAGTGACGCCCGACGAGGATGTGAACAGGCGCTTTGCCGAAACGTATCTGCCGGATAGAAAAATTGAATTCGTTTCGGTAT
>JACOTQ010000003.1 GCA_016178255.1 Candidatus Colwelliibacteriota bacterium
AGCGAATTTTGAAGACGCTGTTGTTTTGTCGGAGAAAGTACAGCATCAAGACCTTTTCACATCAATTCATATCGAAAATCTCTCGGTGGATGTTCGCGACACCAAACTTGGGCCGGAAAGCACTACTCCCGACATCCCGAATGTTTCTGAAGACCGACTTAAGAATCTTGATGAAAACGGCATTGTGAGAGTTGGGGCGGAAGTAAGGGGCAGCGACATTTTAGTGGGAAAAATTTCTCCCAAGGGCGAAAGCGAGCTTACGCCGGAAGAAAGGTTAGTAAGAGCGATATTCGGCGAGAAAGCTCGTGACGTAAAAGATACGTCCCTCGAATTGCCCCACGGCAAATCCGGCCGAGTTGTGGGGATTAAGATATTCTCGAGAGAAAAAGGAGACAAGCTTGACCCGGGAGTTATCGAGAGGATAGAGGTTCAAGTCGCCGAACTTAGAAACATCAGGGCTGGAGATAAGGTTGCCGGCAGGCACGGCAACAAAGGCGTCGTCTCAAAAGTCTTTCCGGTTGAAGATATGCCTTATTTGGAAGATGGCAGGCAGGTTGACATCATTTTGAATCCATTAGGTATCGCCTCACGTATGAATTTAGGGCAGGTTTTTGAAACTCATCTCGGCTGGGCTGCCCAGAAACTGGGCTACCGGTCAAACACTCCGGTTTTTTCGGGAGCGACCGAAGAAGAAATAAGACAAGAACTTAAAGCCGCCGGTCTTCCCGAAGATGGCAAAGTCACCCTCTATGATGGCCGCACCGGCAGAGCTTTCGACCACAAAGTGACGGTTGGAGTAATTTATATGATGAAACTTAACCATATGGTAGTTGATAAGATACACATGCGTTCCGTGGGTCCCTACTCCCTGATAACCCAGCAGCCGTTGGGTGGCAAGGCGCAATTGGGAGGGCAGCGATTCGGTGAAATGGAAGTTTGGGCGCTTGAAGGTTACGGCGCCGCGCATACGCTCCAGGAGATGCTTACCATAAAGTCCGACGACATCATGGGCCGGTCATCCGCGTTCGAGTCAATTATAAGAGGGGAAAAAATCAAGAAGCCGAACATCCCTGCTTCTTTTAACGTTATGGTTAATGAGCTTAAAGCTCTTGGTCTCTCCGTGACGCCGACTGAAGAAACGAGCGTTGACGAAAAATAAACATATTTCAAATATGGAAAAAGAAACCAACTTCAAAGGTTTGAGAATCGCTATTGCCTCACCAGAGGAAATACTTTCTTGGTCTCACGGCGAGGTTACGAAACCAGAAACTATCAACTACAGAACGCAGCGTCCGGAAAAAGACGGCCTTTTTTCGGAACGTATTTTTGGACCAACTAAAGACTGGGAATGTTACTGTGGTAAGTATCGCAAAGTAAGATATAAAGGCGTTGTCTGCGACAAATGCGGAGTTGAGGTAACCCGTTCCGTAGTTAGGCGCGACAGGATGGGACATATAAAACTGGCATCTCCGGTTGTGCATCCTTGGTTTTTACGGAGCGCCCCGTCGAGAATTGGTTTGGCAATTAATGAATCCTTAGTGAGGCTCGAAAGAGTGACTTACCACGCCGCCTACATTGTTACTTCGGTTGATGAAGAAAAGAGGAGCGTGGCTTTGTCGGAAATCGACCGGGAATTCAAAACCAAGAAACAATCTGGCGAAAATGCTGATGGCGAGTTGAAAGCCGCGGCGGTTCTTACTAAGGAAACTTTGCGCGATTTGCGTCCGGGTAAGATTTTAGAGGAAAGGGAGTTTTTAAGTTTAGCAAAGCGTTTCGGTAATGTCTTTACAATAGGTTCTGGCGGCGAAGGTATAAGGAAAGTTTTAGGGTCGGTTGACATGGGCAAATCGATAACGGAAATAGAGAAAGAGTTGAAATATACCGAGGATGAAACCGAAACTAAGAAGCTTCTTCGACGCCTCAAATTTTTTAAATCTATGAAGGCCAGCGAAATTCGGCCGGAATGGATGACTATTTCCATTCTGCCGGTTC
This sequence comes from Candidatus Colwelliibacteriota bacterium, assembly GCA_016178255.1. Taxonomy (GTDB): domain Bacteria; phylum Patescibacteriota; class Minisyncoccia; order UBA6257; family Colwellbacteraceae; genus JACOTQ01. Next base: position 1,993 of record JACOTQ010000003.1, read on the forward strand.
TGCCACCGGACTTAAGGCCGATGGTGCCGCTTGACGGAGGCCGCTATGCTACCTCTGACTTAAACGACCTTTACAGGCGGGTCATAAACCGCAACAACCGTTTAAAGAAACTTTTGGAACTTGGCGCGCCAGACGTGATAGTTGTAAACGAAAAAAGAATGCTTCAAGAAGCGGTCGACGCTCTTATAGATTCCGGAACTAGAGCCGGCGCCAAATCGGCCGGCGGATTCAAGAAACCCCTTAGGTCGTTGGCTGATATGTTAAAGGGGAAACAAGGACGTTTCCGGCAGAACTTGCTGGGGAAACGCGTTGATTATTCCGGACGTTCCGTAATAGTCGTTGGTCCGGACCTTAAGCTTGACGAGTGCGGTTTGCCCAAGCGGATGGCGCTTGAATTATTCAGGCCGTTTGTTGTAAGCCAAGTTATGAAGCGGGAATTGGCCCATAATATCAGGAATTCCAACCGTTTGATAGACCAGGCGCCGCCGGAAGTCTGGGAAATTTTGGAAGAAGTTATTAAAGACAGGTACGTTCTCCTGAATCGCGCCCCGACTTTACATCGCTTGGGTATCCAAGCTTTTAAACCAATTCTCACGGAGGACTTGGCTATTCAAATACCGCCGTTTGTTTGCACTGGTTTCAATGCCGATTTCGACGGCGACCAGATGGCTGTTCACGTGCCTTTATCTGATGAGGCCCAGGAAGAGGCGGGTAGATTGATGATATCAAGCGCTAACCTTCTAAAGCCCGCCTCCGGCGAAGCAATAACTTATCCTACGCAGGACGTTGTTTTAGGTTGTTATTATCTTACAAAAATTAACACCAGAGGCATCGGTGCTGGGAAGATTTTTTCGGGGGCGGACGAAGCTAAGCTTGCCTACGAAAGCGGCTATATAGACATTAATTCGCCAATTAAGGTTAGAAAACTTGAAACAACTTGCGGGAGACTGCTTTTCAATGAAGCGTTTCCGGAAGGCTTCGACTTTATTAACGATACTTTGAACCGCAAGGCTTTAACAAAGCTGGTTGGAGTCTTGATTGATAAATACGGCCAGGAAAAAACCAAACCGATATTGGATAACATCAAATTTTTGGGATTCCGTTACGCGAGCCGGTCTGGCATAAGCTGGAGTATAGGCGATTTAGTTACGCCGAAAGAAAAACCTCTAATCTTGGAAGAGGCCTCCAAAGAAGCAGCTTTGGTTGACGATCAATATATGAATGGGTTTCTTACTGAAGGTGAACAGAGGGCCAGAATCATAGAAGTCTGGCTTTCCGCGCTTCAAAAAATTACTAAACTTGTCCCTAATAGCATCGGCGAAGACAACCACGTTTATAAAGTCGTAGACTCCGGCGCCAGAGGCTCATGGGCGCAACCGATTCAGATGATGGGAATGAAAGGCTTGGTTGCTAACCCTAACAACGAAATGATCAGCTTACCTATTAAGTCATCACTTAAAGAAGGACACAGTGGATTAGAGTATTTCATCTCCACTCACGGCGCGAGGAAAGGCATGACCGACACAGCCTTGAAGACTGCTGAAGCTGGGTATCTTACGAGGCGTCTTATTGTCGCGACGCAAGACATTATTATCAAAGAAGAGGATTGTAAAACGAAATCCGGAATCTCTATCTACAGGATTGACGGAGCCGACTTCGGTCACAGTTTCGCTTCCAAGCTTTATTCAAGACCCGCTTTAGAGGATATTAAAGTGAATCGTAA
>JACOTQ010000023.1 GCA_016178255.1 Candidatus Colwelliibacteriota bacterium
GGTGGCAACTTTATAATTGCGTCGTTAATGATTGCTAGTAATGGAGGCAGATATTTCTTTGGAACCCTGGTTTTATTTTCTATGATTTCGATAGGCTTATTTATCCAAAAATCAGGGCTGGCTCTGTTGGGATTTCTTTCGATGGAAATTACGGTGCTTTTAATTTCACCGCGTACCTCTCCAAAGTTTCTTCTGCGAACGGTCTCTTTTCTGGTATCTTCTCGCTTCGTATTCATGTTATTAGGCAGTCGCTTCTTTGTTAGGGAAGCTGACCGCGGAATTATTAAAAAGCGACTTTTATCAGAGCACCTTTATGGTGCCACGCGGTTTCTGTTTTGTCAAATGAAAAACCGAGGTTGCGCCTCGGTTTTCGTGCCACATTACAAGAATTGCCTTTCCGGTTTTCCCGCTTTGCTATGCGAAACAATAGCATTTATAAGTACCTCTTCTTGTCTCGAAGCGGGTTTAATTTTGCCGATCTTTTTGGCTAATGAGTCTTTTATGAGCGGCAAGTTAAGTTGTACGGCAAGATTGTAAAGCGGATGGAGATTGATTGTCTTCGGTTTTACTCTTTTTACTATGTATTTCGCAAGCATTAGTTCGCTTCCAATATGCTGTGTCGAAATTTCTTTCTTGGCAAGACGTTTCATGGCAATTTCTATATTCATAATTAGATGGTTATTAGTTATTATGACTTATGTAAAAGAGCAGACGTATCCGCTATCAGGTTTCGACCTTTGAAAGGATACTATCTATCCACTGCTTAACTTCTAAGATTTTTCGAATCAATTGTCAATCAATCGGCTTGGAATTTTGTTTTCAGCTCTTAGGGCGGGTATAGTAATAGCAAGCAATGAAGCCGTTATCAAGAAAAAATGTAAATCGTATTTTAAGCGATATTAGGCGCCCTGGCAAGAAAATTTCACGGACGGGCAAAGCTTTCTCGCCCAGAATCGGCGAGGATAGTCGAAAGCCGTTCCTAATCAGAAACGGTTTCCCCAATTTTTTCAAAAAGGCGTCAGTCGGCGTTCTAATTACGGTTATTATTTTAATCGTTGCCGTCAGTTTCTACTTGTGGGTTTTTAAAGCTGAAGTAACTGGCGCAACTTACATAATTTACGAGGATTTCAAATCAGCGGGCAGAAACCTTTTAAATCTGGATAACGATTCGGTTTCTAATTCTTTAGAGAACGTTGATTTACAAGTAAACAATTTGAGTAATAAAGCTGGGATTTTGAGTATCATCCCGGCCTTTAAGCAGATTCCGGAAATATTTTCAACTATTAAAAGGTTGACGACTCTGCTTAGGGATGTAAATAGTAACGTCGCCGATTTGAAAAGCAAAGGGCTTGGAATAATTTCCGGCGGAGGGGAATTTCTGGGCGCGCTCAAAGATTTAAGGAGAAACATTGCCTCAATCAATGAAATAAGCCTTGAGTTGAGGAACAAACTTTCAGATTTCGAGGTTCTTTCGGCTAATAGCGATTCCGGCTACATTGCTGTTTCCACCGATATGATGCGTTTGGGCGAGAGCCTGGATTCGATCGTCAGTATATTGGAAAAGCCGGGGAAAACCCATTTCCTTGTTCTTTTCGAAAACCCGTCGGAGATTCGTCCCGCCGGGGGATTTGTCGGAAGTTACGCAGATGTTATTTTTGAAAACGGGGTGGTTCAAGAAATCGACGTTAACGATATCTATTATCCTGATAAGTTTTTGGACATCAAAGTTATTCCGCCTAAAGAGCTCCATGGTATGACAAGGAGCTGGGGCGCCCGAGACGCCAATTGGTTTTTTAACTTTCCGGATTCCGCGAAAAAGATTGTTGAATTCCTTGAGGCATCGCCTGTCTATGCCAAAGAAAAAGTTAAATTTGACGGAGTGGCAGCGGTGAACGTAAGAATCATTGAAGATATTTTGAGATTTACCGGCCCTGTTGATTTACCAGACTACAAATTAACCCTGGATGATACTAATTTCTTGAGGGAGGTTCAAAGAGAGATTGAAAGCATGGGAAGCAGCAGGGCCGGCAAGGATCGAAAGCAAATCCTCAAGGCTATAACTCCTAAGCTTGTTCACGCCTTATCCGGGCTTCACGATTCGGAAAAAAGGCAGCTCGCAGATAATTTGATTTATCGCGCATCCAATAAAGATATCAAGTTTTATTTTAAAGACGAGAAGTTACAGAACTTAGTTTCGGCCGCCGGTGTGGCCGGTGAAGTTTTTCAGATTCCGGCAAGTTTCAGCGGCGATTATTTAGCTGTTGTGGATGCTAATGTTGCTGGAGGCAAAAGCGATGCCTTTATCAAACAGAAAATCCAGGTCGTATCGCGTGTTGATTCCGGGGGCGTTTTGAATAATAATCTTGTGGTAACAAGAGTGCATAACGGACAAGATGAGCCGGAAAAGTGGTACAAAGCCACGAATGTTAATTTCATCAAGGTCTTTGCGCTTCCTGATTCAAAACTCATGGCGCTTACGGGCAACAGCCAGAAGATAGTCAATGCTTTAGCCGATTATAAAAAGGGCGCTTATACGGCTGACGCGGATTTGGGCTTGATTGAGGGAACCGCCAACGTTTTAAAAGAGTTTAAAGCAGTTTCTTATGAGGAATCCGGCAAAACTGTTTTCGCGACATGGTTCAACGTCGCGGCGGGCAAGACAGGAGAATTGAATCTGACTTACGGAAGCGCGAGGAAAGCGCTTTTGAAGCCCGGCGCTAATTATGTTTTTGTTTTCGATAAACAGTCTGGGGTTGAATCGGAATTCGAATATACAGTTGAGGCTCCATCTGGCTTTAAATGGGCCGAATCAGGCGATTCCATCTATCATTATAAAACGACAAGCCTGCCGGCCCGCCTTATGATTAACTTAACTCTAACGAGTGATGGAAATTAGAAACTTTGTAATAATTGCTCATGTCTCCCGTCGCGATTCTTTTTCTAAAGAATCGCTCCCTCACAACCTCTCGGTTTTGAGTAATTTCCTACACGGGAAAACTCCCGTTTTCCCGACCCCTTTCCCTGGTCGATATGAGCAATATAAAAAATATGGAAATTAGAAACTTCGTAATAATTGCTCATATCGACCACGGTAAATCAACTTTGGCTGACCGACTACTGGAGTTAACCAATACAGTGCCTTCTTATAAAATGAAGGCTCAATATCTTGACCAGATGGAGCTGGAGCGGGAGAGAGGAATAACCATCAAGATGGCGCCGGTAAGAATGGCGTGGCGGGGTGTTACGCTGAATCTAATTGATACTCCGGGGCATAGCGATTTTTCGTACGAAGTTTCAAGAGCTTTAAAGGCCGTAGAAGGAGCGGTATTGCTGGTTGACGCGACTCAAGGAATTCAAGCTCAAACGTTGGCTAATTTTGAAAATGCCAGAAAGGCGAAGCTTGTCGTGATAGGCGTTTTGAATAAAATTGATGTTGCCTCATCCGAACAATTAGAAACATCAGCGAAAAACTTGGCTGGCCTTTTAGGAATTGAACAAAAAGAGATATTGAGAGTTTCCGGTAGAACTGGAGAGGGTGTTGTGGAGTTATTGGAAACGGTGATTGAGAGAGTGCCGCCTCCTAAACACATCTCCGAGCCTGCGGCGTTGGTTTTCAGTTCTCTCTACGATGAGCACAGGGGAGTAATAGCTTTTGTGCGAGTTTTTGGAGGGGAATTTTTGCCTGGAAGGGATTCGCGGCTTGTAGGAACGGAAACGGCGTTTAAAGTAAAAGAAGTAGGCCTTTTTAAACCTGATTTACAAAAAGAAGAAATTCTTAAGTCCGGAGATATAGGATATATAGCAACGGGTATTAAAAATCCTGACTCCGTAAAAGTTGGAGATACGATAGGCGAAAAAGCTATGGAAGGATTTGAAGTGCCGCGTCCGGTGGTTTTTGTTTCTCTTTATCCGGATAACAGTGACAGTTACGATGATTTGAAAACCGGTCTACGTAAGCTTCGTCTCAACGATTCTTCTTTTTCGATGAGCCCTACGGTAAGCGAAGCTTTAGGAAGAGGGTTCCAATGTGGTTTTTTGGGAAGGCTTCACTTTGAAATAATCGTTCAAAGGCTTGAGAGGGAATTCGGATTAGGGATTGTGAACAGCTTCCCGTCGGTTTCGTATAAAGTAACGCTCATAGACGGAAAGCGGGTTACGATTGATAGTCCTAAAGATTTTCCGGACGAGTATAGCGATTCGATGGAGCCGATTGCTCTTATTACAATACTTTCTCCGGTTAAAGAGTTGGGGGCGATATTGAAATTGAAGGACTTGTTTAAACTGGAGAACGTTAAGACCGAGTTTAGCGGCGATAATGTGATTGTAAGCGCTTCGCTTCCTCTCGCTGACCTTATTTCGGATTTTGACGACTGTTTAAAATCCGCCTCTTCCGGGTTTGCATCGTTTAGCTATGAAATTAGCGGTTACGATAAAGCTCGGGTTAAAAGATTGGATGTTGTGATTGCGGGAGTTACTATTCCGGGGCTTAGCAGAATAATTCACGAAAGCGATGTTGATTCGGTTGCCCGAAAGACGGTCGAAAAGCTTAAGAAGCTTCTGCCCCGCCAACAGTTTTCACAAGCCATTCAGGCGGTGGCGGGCGGGCGGATTGTTGCGAGAGAAACAATCCCTGCTTTGAAAAAAGATGTTACCGGCTATCTCTATGGCGGAGACAGGTCAAGGAAAATGAAGCTTTGGAAAAAACAGAAAGAAGGGAAAACAAAGCTTCTCGGAAGAGCGCGCGCGGAAGTTCCGGCTGAAGTTTTCAAGGAATTGCTGAAGAAGTAGAATGTTGAATATGAGGAAGATAATTATTTATTCGCTTTCTGCGTTGGTTTCAGTCGTACTGGGTTATGAAATCTATGGACTCAATTCCAGTTATAGGGATTTGGGCAATAAACTTAAAGAATTAGATTCAGCTTACGAAGCTCTCACGGCTGATAACGCCAAGCTGCGAGAAAAAATAGAATATTTTTCCGAACCTCATAATTTGGAGAAAGAACTAAGGGAGCGTTTCAATTACAAAAATCCCGGCGAGAAACTGATTATTGTTACTCCTCCGGTTTCGAGTGAGTAGGTTCGGGTGGGTTCAGTTTTTGAACCGCGAACTTATAGTCGTTCAAGTCAAATTTAGTTAAGCCGGCTTTCACGGATTCTTCGTCTATAGTGAAGGCTCCGTTTATCTGTTTAGATAAGAAGCTGATAGTCATTAAAGAAGCCAGTCCGGCGGCCATTAACACCAAAACCAAAATTACTGGATATATTATTTTTTTTAATTTGATTCCTTTGGGCATAATTTATTCCCGAACGTAGAGCAGGCCGTTTATTGATATTCTTGATTCATCATCCCAACTCTTATTAGGGGTATCAATGCGGAGACCCGCAATACTTGCTAAGTATGGCATATGTTCAAAATCCCTCAAATATTTTATCAGTGGGTCTATACCTCCCGACAAGTTTAGGGTAAAAGCCGCTTTTAATAACTTCTTCGGCGAACCCTCTTTGTTATCAGTGTCGGGAACCGCGGAAAAAGTTTCAAATTTCAGCGACTGTTGCTCAAGACCGTTCTTCCTTGCCATTTCTTCCACGACATCGACGAATTTTGTAATATTGTCTGCCTTCGGAATAGCCTCTTCTATTTTTGCGTCCCCAACTCCAACGACGCTTAAATCATTTTTGATTTTGGAAATAAGGTCGTTCCTTTGAACCAGTATGAATGCCGCAGTTCTTTTTTCTCTGATGGATTGGCTTATTTTAGCTACGCGGTCTAACATAAAAAAAATTATTATAGCCGCCAACAATAAAGTTATGGCCGCTCTTCCAAACTGTTTAGTGAGCTCAATGAACAATCCTCTTCTGGTAAACATAACTTTTCTTATTTAAAATAAATTGACGACGGGTCTTTTAATTTAAAAGAAATGGAAAACGGCACTTCCTTTTTTAGTTCCAAGTTAGTAAGGGGAATAAGAATATCTGAAAGCATTACGGATGATTCCATTGACATCTTAAATGAATTTAAAGCATCTCTGGTTTGAGCTATGCCGCTAAGGCTAATGTTCGCTTCCGGCGTCCCCAAGGATAGGTTTTTTATCAAAATTTCCGGTGTGACAATACTTTTTACTTCTTCGGCAAGCATGCTCCACTTAGGTATTGTTTTTATGATTTCATTGGTTTGCCCTAAAAGCATATCTAATCTCTTGGCGCGGGCTTCCGCTTCGGCGGCATCGATTGGAAGCGGTGTGTTTACAGATGAACCGTGCTGTTCGTTAAAATTCTGTTGCACCGTTGTAAGAAGAAGCCAAGAGCTGATGAAAGCTATGGCAAGTACGATGGAGGCGCTCATTATCATATCGGCTAATAATTTAGTGAAGGTTATGATTTTCTGATACTCGTAAGCTTCTTCAGTGCCAACCGGCATTAAGCTTACAAGCGCGTCTTCAGACCGCGGTATCAGTCCACGAACCGCCGCCCCGAAACTGATTAACCATTTACCGCTAACTTTCTCGATTTCCGGATTTTCGCTGAAAGGACTTATTATTTCCGGTTTTACAACTTCTCTGCCTACGAACTTTTTGATTGCCGTTCTTCTGCCGGAATTTAGAAAAAAGACTTTGGTTATCGGCGCGTCTTCCGTTTCATAGAAATCAACCGCTCTTTTAAGCTCGGCCTCCAATCTCTTTTCAGGAACATTCTCCTTAGGAATGGAATGTAAGAAGCGAACAACTCCTTTTCTGATAACAGCCGCAATGGTTTTTGAAGAACCTTTTGTTATAACCATTACCGGAACGTCCTCGGTTTTAAGAACCCTGGCGAGGCTTAATTGATGAAATTCGGTTGCCACCGTTTTTAAGCCGGCTTGCGAGAGAGCTTCTGTATAATTTTGGATGATGTTTTTGGGGGCGGCCGCCAAGAATATCTCGTTTTTAGCTCCGTTTTCTATCTTCTCCCAGTCGAGGTAAACATCGCTCGTCTTTAGTGGGATTTGGAAACCTATTGTCAGTTCCATTGTTTCATTTAATTTTTCTCCAGAAACGCTTCCGGGGAAAGAGAAGACTTTAGCGTAAACATTGTCAGCGGGGATTGAAACGGATGCGTATGTTATTTTGAGTTTAACTTTCTTGAGGAGACCTTTCACGGCTTTTATAAAAACCTCCTGGTCTTTTATTAGTCCTTCAGCTATCGCGCCTTTGGGGACTGGTTCTTCGGCGTAAGCTTCTATTTTGATTTTTTGAGGGCCATCCGAAGCTGAAAGGAGAGCCAAACGGAGATGAGACTCGCTTATCTCGAGCCCCGCTATCGGTTCTTCGCGTGTAAGAATCTTGAGTAGATTCATTTGAGAAATTATAACATGGAAGTCGGTTATCCACAGGACCATCAGTTTTGAAAATACAATCTATGCTAACATTATAAAAAGAGCTTGGTCTCATTATAGAGGCTTTGCTAAAGGTCGAGTAGAATTGAATGTTATAGTTAAAATTAATTAATGAAAGACAGAATTTTAGCGAAGGGTTTCACTCTTTTGGAACTCCTAATAGTAATAGCCATTATCGCTATTTTGTCGGTAGTGCTTATCGTAGCTTTGAACCCGGCGGAAACGTTAAGGAAAACAAGGGATAGCCAGAGAATATCTGACTTGGCCAGTTTGAAGACGGCATTGGGTATTTACGTGACTACAACCACTGACCCTCAACTTGATAATACGTCTGGAAATACGTTGTGTGTCGGTGGATCTGGTTCGGATAGTATTTGGGTGAGTGTTCCAACAGCTATAGAAACAATTACTGACCTTGGTCCGTATGGAGGAATGTTAACGGCAGTGCAACGAGCATCCAATACCACGGCCTCGGCTATTGATGGAACAGGATGGGTTCCGGTAAACATTGGCGGGATAACAGGTGGTTCGCCTATTTCTAACA
>JACOTQ010000037.1 GCA_016178255.1 Candidatus Colwelliibacteriota bacterium
GTGAACGAGCTTTTAATTTCTCAACCGGATAACGGCGAACAAGCCTTAAATATCCTGGAAAGTTTGGTTCGTTCGAATATGATAAGCGTCGTTGTGATAGACTCCGTGGCGGCTCTCACTCCCAGGGCCGAAATAGAAGGCGAGATGGGGGCGCAATTCATCGGACTTCAGGCAAGGATGATGTCTCAAGCGCTAAGAAAGATCACCGCCATAGCGAGCAAGAGTCAGACGACAATAATATTCACAAATCAATTGAGAGAGAAAGTTGGAATTATGTTTGGCAACCCGGAGGTTACGCCGGGCGGCAGAGCTTTAAAATTTTATGCTTCGGTTAGAGTGGACGTAAGAAGAATAGCCCAAGTTAAAAAAGGCGAGGAGGTGGTTGGAATCCGAGTTAAGGCAAAAGTTGTTAAGAATAAGGTGGCGCCTCCGTTTAAAACAGCGGAGTTTGACATATTGTACGGTGAGGGCATTTCTTATGAGGGCGATGTTTTGAACGCCGGGATACTGGCGGGAGTTATTACAAGGTCAGGGGCCAGCTATTCTTTTGAAGGCGAGAAATTAGGCGTTGGTTTTGACAATGTGCGCGAGAAGTTGAAAGAAGATAAGAAGCTTATTCAAGAAATCAAAAAGAGGGTTGTCTCAGTAAGAGAGACAACCTAACTCTTTTTGATTCAGATAAGGCCATTCTTTTATAATTAATAATAATTCGGTCCTGCGCACCCATTGCCGAAAATGGCACGCGTAGAACTGCTTCAATATGCGTTACACAATACCAGAATTTATTTTGCCGGCCACCGACATTATTGTCTTTGATATAGACGGGGTAATTAACAAAAACCTCGCCGCGAAAGTCGCTTCAAGCGCTTATGTTTCCAGGGTTCTATCGAATGTTCCCGGGTTCAAAAGGGTAGCCATAGAGGCGCTTCAGCTTTGGGAATTATTGCTTGGTATTAGGTATGACATACACGAATTTGATGTATTAGTGAGCAAGGTTCGCGGATATGGAATATCTCACGTGGGAATCGTAACCGAAAGAAGCTTGCTGGGAGTGAGAACTATCTTCCGAGATAAAGACTACATTCTTCAACGCATGAATTTCGTGCAAATGAGGAAAGGATTTTTCTCCAAGAAACAAGAACGTATCAGAGGAGTGGATATCTGGGAAACCGAGAGTATGAAACCGCACGAATCGGTTCTCTATAGACTTACTGACTTCGCCAAGGGGAAAGGAATCAAGCCAGGACGAGTTCTCATCATCGAGGATGACCCCGGATTCAGATTCACGGCAAGGAGTCTTGGTTTCAGAACTTATCCAGATGAAACTGAGGCGATTCCGTCTCGCAAGACCGATATGCCCGCTCGGCATCCTCAAATAGCCCTGACTTAAAAGTCGGGGCTATTTTCTTAAAGAGTAGCGGAAATATATGGCAAGAAAATCAGGGCGCCAATTACGGCCGCGCCGAAACTGGCCAATAAGACTATGGCCGCCATCAAGTCTTTAATAATTCTTATTCTCTCATCGTGCTCGGAGGTGACGAAATCCATGATTCTTTCCACAGTCGAATTTATGAGTTCTAAGATAAGGACCGAGAAAATCGTGATGATAAGAACTACTTTCTCAAGCCTTGAAGTGGGAAAATAAAACATGGCCGCCGTGACTAGAACGGCTATGAAAATCATTGTCTTGAAGCTTCGTTCAAAAACGATTGTTTCTTTGAATCCGTTAAACGCGGCCTTGAATCCGCCCTGAATCTTTTTAATCATTGTTTAGGGTGAAAAAGTTTTCGAAAAGCTTCGCGACAAGTATCGGCCCGGTTCCGCCCGGGGTGGGCGTGTAAAAACTTAATTTATTCATTTCTTCTGAATCACCGGCGGCGAAATCACCGGACAAACCGCCATCCGGGAAATAATAGTATCCGAAATCTATTATACCAGCGCCGGCTTTCATCATTCCCGCGTTTACGATGCCGGCCTTGCCAACCCCAGATATCACTAAGTCAGCTTTTTGAATAACTTTTAAATCACTGCCGCGGCCCAGTAAATAAAGCTCCGCGCATTTGCCAATTAGCCATACGCTAATGGGTTTGCCAACAAGCGCCCCAAGGCCGATAACAGCCACTTTGGCGCTTTCCAATTTAAAGCTGGTTCTCTGGACGAGTTCTTTCACCACCTCAATCGCTGGAGGCAGAACAGGATTTCTGTCGTTATAAAAGGCGCCGAGCGCGCGTTCGCCTAAAACATCAACGTCTTTCTCTCTGGGTATGGCGCTAACCACGTAATATTTATTGACCCCTTCCGGCAGTGGCAACTGAACTATAACCCCGCCTACCGACCCCTGCCTTGCAAGTTTACCAATCTTCTTTCTTAAATCATCATTAGAAGAATCTTCCGGAAAGTCATAAACACGAAAGTCGACGCCCAACTCTTTGGCAATTTTTTCTTTTTCAGCCAGAAAACTTATCGAGGTCGGGTCGTTGCCAATTAAAACCGCCGCCAATATCTTATTGGGGACCGGAAAAGATTTTAACTTTTTGACTATATCCTTAGAGATCTCTTTGCCGAGAATCTTCTGCATAGCTTTAGAACTTTTTGCCTTACATTTGCCGCGCCCGCCTTGTTGCTGATGGCTTCGTGAATAAGCTCCCCTACCGAAATCATTTCTCTTTCTTTCATGCCACGGGTGGTTAGAGCAGGCGTCCCGAGCCTGATGCCCGATGGCTTAAAAGGCGATGGGTCGCCGGGAATCGAATTGCGGTTGGCGATAATGCCACCCTGTTCCAACCGATTTTGAGCCTCAAGGCCATCCACCCCAAAACCCCGGACATCGGCCAAGATTAAGTGGGTATCCGTTCCCCCGCTAACCAATCTAAATCCGGATTTATTTAAAGCCTCGGCTAAAGCCTTAGCGTTTTTGACCACTTGGCGGCCGTACTTTTTAAACTCGGGGCGCATAACTTCATAAAACATTTCGGCGATACCGGCAGTAACGTTGTTGTGCGGGCCGCCCTGGAGACCAGGAAAAACGGCTTTATCGATTTTGTCGGATAATTCTGTCCTTGAAAAGATGACGGCTCCCCGCGGCCCCCGCAATGATTTATGGGTCGTCGTCATTACCACGTCCGCGTACGGGAACGGAGACGGATGAACGCCGGCCGCGATAAGTCCCGCGATATGAGAAATATCAGCCATGTGTTTTGCGCCCACGCTCCTCGCAATCTCGCCGAACTTTTTGAAATTCACCCTCCTGGGATAAGCCGTAAAACCGGAGACTATGATTTTGGGTTTGGCCTCTTCGGCCAACTTTTTAACCGCTTCGAAATCAATAAGTCCGTTTTTTTCATCCAATCCATATTGAACGGAATTCCATAATTTACCGGTAGCCGAAACTTTGTGGCCGTGGGTCAAATGACCTCCGGCGGCGAGCTTCATGCCCATTATAGTTTCTCCAACCTCTACCAAACCCATATATATGGCTAAATTGGCCGGTGACCCTGAATGTGGTTGCACATTAACACGCCATTCTAATGGATTCAATTTAAAAGCTTTCAAGGCACGTTCCTGCGCCAAGAGTTCAATCTTGTCGTAATAAGTATTGCCCGGATAATAACGCTTGCCCGGATAACCTTCGGAATACTTGTTGGTTAGAGGGCTTCCAATGACTTTCAATATGTCTGATGAAGCAATGTTTTCGGAAGGAATCAGGTCGAGCGTTTCTTCCTGGCGCTTTATTTCATAATTAATTAAATTTTGGAGTTTTTTGTCCTTAATTATCACGATTTAAGTCTACCTTGTTAGAAGCTAAACTGCCACAGAGCCCCTCATATTAGAGAAACGATAACTCTCGCGAGCTTGTCGGAATCATGACGCACGAACCCCCTAGTTCTCAGGAAATCACCGAAAACCGGTGATGGTTTTTCGGGCAATCCTTCTATTTGAACGGCGGATGCTCGCTCCAGAATATAATTCCTCATTCTCCAGTAAGATGGCAGCTTGCTGTTCACGAGGGCGTAATCCAAAATATTGTCGCCTAAGTAGTTATTGATTTCCGTTATGAAATCGCCGGCGGAGAAATTATTTGTTTCTCCGAATTTGGTCATAACGTTAACAATGTATATTTTTTTGGCTTTGGACTTCTTAATGGCTTCCGTGACACCTATTACCAGGAGGTTCGGGATGATGCTTGTATATAAATCTCCAGGGCCAATAATTATGGCTTCGGCGCTCGCGATGGCCCTCTCGGCAACGGGATTGATATAAGATTTCGGCTTTAGCCAGACTTTCTTAATCTTAATCCGGCCATCGTGCTTCGGGATATCAATGTTAGTTTCACCTTTTATAACCTGCCCGTCATCAAGCCCCGCGAATAATTTTGATTTATAGAGAGTGACGGGCACGACCGCGCCCTTAACACTTAGAATCTTTTCCGCTTCCTTGATTGCCGTGGGGAGATTCCCGGTAATCCGCTCGAGGGCGGTGAGCATCAAATTACCGAAGTTGTGACCGTTAAGCCCCGCGCCTTCTTTGAACCTGTAATTAAAAAGGGGTAAAAGAACTTCGTTGTCGGTCTCAGATAAAGCAAGCAACGCTCTTCTTATGTCTCCGGGCGGTAGGACCCCGAATTCTTCCCGCAAAATACCTGCCGAGCCTCCATCGTCGGCCATCGTTACAATAGCCGTAAGTTCAATCGGGTGCTTCTTGAGGCCGGACAAAACCGTGAACGCTCCTGTCCCTCCTCCAAAGAAAACAACCTTCTTCATTAGCTCTGATTATAAACTATCCTGACTGGAGGCAAAGCGGGGTGTGTATAACCTATGTTGTTGGCAATAATTCATATTAGTGTTGAAACGCCATAAATTTTTAGTATAATGGGCATAGTGTTCTTCTTTCACAAGGAGGTGCGATATGGCCGATTTCACCAAGTGGTGGGTTTATATAAAGATAGGCGAAGATGAGCAACTCCCATGCATACATCTTCACGAAGATGCGTTCTTTATGCACTGGAAGCTCTCGGAAGCTTATATGGACGACGACTCTATGAGCTTGTCGGCGCAGAATACTCCAATAGTTCTCGAGAAAGGAAGATTGCATGTGGTACGTAATTTGGGCCGCGTGCGCCGGCGTGCTGGTGTGGTTGTTTGTATGTTCTTAAGGGGACGAGCTTCCAAAGTGGAATCCAAGCCCCCAAAGCGATGGCACAAGTTGAGCGGCGTTCTTTCATTAGGCGCCGCTCTACAATTTTCATTAAAAATCCATAAAATTATGGAACAGTCCGAATTCAATTAGGGGCGGACTGGGAAAAACAAAAACCACCCAAATGGGTAATTTTATTTAGATGGGTGCCCAACGGGTAATCGAACAAAATTTTGCTCTCGCAAAATTTTCTAAAACCCAGCGGTTTTAGTATTTCCGCCACGGGAAAACTCCCGTTTTCCCGACCCCTTTCCCAGGTTCGAATCCATCCATACAGAAAAAATTGTGCGCCTAACGGCGCAAACTTTTTCTGTGCGTGGGGCAG
>JACOTQ010000038.1 GCA_016178255.1 Candidatus Colwelliibacteriota bacterium
GGCATCCCTCCTCTGAATCGAGTTGTAAAAGATCGCTTTCCTCTTCTCTTGCTGGAAAGCACTTCCGGCATCAGCAGCGAAACTTCTTGTTTGGCCGCTGATGGAGAAATCCTTGCCATGTGGCACCACACAAAAAACTCCTCTTGGCGAGGAGTTAGTCTTGAGCGAATCTGCTTTTAGTTACGCATCAAACAACTCCTCGCGCGAGGAGATAATAATCGCAATAATGTTGTTTAGCCGATTCTGCGGTGCCATGCTTCTATGGTAGGCGAAGCTGGTTTGGTCTGTCAAGCAAACCTAATGGTGTTTCTGAAATCTTGCTAAGTTGCCGTTCGTAAGATATATTGCGTAACGCAAGCGATGGGTTTCATAAGGAGGGAGAAATGGAAAAAGTAGTGCTGCAATTAGGAGGTGTTTACGCAACACTAACCCCAGTACCCCCAGAAGAGAATAAAGGGCGGTATATCTATCTTACAGACAAGGATAGGAAGTATATCGTTTACTATGCCGTGCTCTGCACAGAAACGGGGGAGGTTATCGCAGAAGGTGATAACCGGAATCCGAAAAAGGCGGGTAAGGAAAAAACGGCAAACTGACAACGTTTTACACAGAACCCATCTTCTTGCACAGATAAAGGCGCCTTCAAGCAATAAGGGCGCCTTTTTACTATGTTGCTTTAATGTTATCAAACAATTTTTGATGCACGCCGATAAAAACTGTTATAATATATATGTTAATCAATTAGTCGAACAACTGAAGCAATGTAATCTCGTTACCAATAATGTTTGACAAATTTACTTCCCGCCAGATATTTATCATTCTTTTGACTACCCTTTATGCTTTCTTTTTGGGGTGGTTTTTACTTCTGTATTTGAACGGTTGGACTGACACACGCTGGAATTATTTAAGCGGCACTTATAACATTATTTCTTTTGCTGGTGCTTTTTATGGCCTCTTTTTCGTTGCTCGGCATTGGGGTGGGTGGAAAAGTGATATCGGCCGAGCTGTCATCCTTCTTTCGTCCGGCCTACTTGTCTGGAGTATAGGCCTTGCTATTTATCTTTTTTATAACCTTGCTCTTCAGGTTGACGTTCCATATCCGTCATGGGCCGATGCTGGCTTTTTATCTGCTTATCCTTTTTGGGCTATTGGTGCAGTTTTACTTTCTAAAGCTACTGGCGCACAGTTTGGTTTACGCAAACTTGGTGGCAAGACAATGTTGTTGTTAGCGCCGATTACTGCAACAGCCGCTTCTTACTATTTACTTGTTATAGTTGCTAGGGATGGGATTATTACCACGGCAGAATCTAGTGAGACTTTAAAATTATTTCTAGATTTTGCATACCCGATCTCAGACTTAATCATTGTAATACTTGCGACACTTATTTATGGTCTTTCTTATCGTTACTTTGGCGGCAAATATAAGCTGCCAATTTACCTTATCCTGTCCGCTTTCGCGGTAAATTATTTTGGGGACTTCTCTTTTTCCTATGGCACCACGGTAGAAACTTATTACACCGGCAATTTCGCAGACGCTCTATTTACTACTACTATGTACCTTCTATCGGTTGGCATCGCCTTACTTGATTCACGGTCGGTTCCTCTCTCTACGGAAAGTTTTAACGAAGGACAAAAATATCAGTTGGCTTCGCGGATTATTCATGAACAGGCAACTATAATTGGGCCAGCAGCTTGGAGTGAGGCGCAACAAGTCGAAGGGCTAAGCATTGACGTCAGCCGCATGGAGGCTTATGTTACCGGAAATCGAAAGGAGGTTTTAGAAAGGCTGGTGTTGCAGTACGAACAGCTGTTCGGTAAGGCTTCGCGAGAAGTCTGTCGTGAGGCGGTGCGTCCGTTTCTTTCGCAAGTTTCGATTGAAGAGATTCCGGAAGTTTTAAGGTAAGAGGTATTTCAAAAGGATTCGTAATTTGATAAAGTATTACTATATGGATTTGTCGACATAATGAAAAGATTAATTAATCACATAAACTGGTGGTGGACAATGCAGGCAACCCGCAAGGTCCGGTTTTTGAATTGACACGTTTATAAATTCACTTTTGTAGCCATCAAGCTCTTCCCCGGATTTTACGGGAAGAGCTTTTTTGTGTTGATGAGTGCCTGTTTCCGAACCCAGAAGAAGTTACTCACCAGCACAAAAGCTGCGCTGGTAAAGGTCCTTTAATAGTTTAATAGGAGGCAATGAACCATGAAGCTCAAGAGAAAAAGCAAAGGCGCTTTCTTTGTTATCAGTGTGAACGGAAAACAAATGGATAGCGCCCGTAATCACAAGGTCGCGACACGCAAAGCCAACAATTTAAGAGCGAGTGTCTCCGGTCACATTGAAATCAAGAGAGTCTCGTGACCTTATCCCAAGCTCAGGCGACCGCCACGCGGTCGCCTGATTTTTTACGCCAGCGTCCGGAAAGATATGTTATTATTTAAGCGGTTCCAGGAAGTTCGTTTCCAATGTTTCCCCGATATCAGGAGGGACAAATCATGAGACCAACGCCAAAAAACAGATGGTTTAAGCCGTTCTTTTGGGGCTGGGTCCTCGGGGCGCTCATGATAATGATTGCTGGCTTTGCATGGTGGGGTTGGGTTCTTGGCGGCACCGCCGAAAGCATGGCGAAGGAACGGGCTGATACAGCCGTTGCCGCCATTCTCGCTCCGGTGTGCGTCGAGAACTTTATGAAACAGCCGGAAAAGTTAGCGGAATTCCGCAAAACTTCCTCTTGGCAACAACGAGAAGTTGTTCAAAAGAGCGGCTGGGCAACCACCCCAGGCAACGACAGGCCTAATCAGGCTGTTGTGACAGCCTGCGTCGAGGAGCTTTCGAAGCTTAAGAGCTGACCTCGGCGATGAGAACACGCCTCCACGTGAAAACGAAGCCGCTCGACCAACCGGTCCAGCGGCTTCAAACTTTTTAAAATTTGTTTCGAAAATTAAATGTAGTTATCTCTGGCAAAAATCGATACTATACTACATCACCGATCGGTGATGTAGTATACTTACTAAAAACAGGGCGAAATTGAAGCTGTCCTATATTAATATAGACAATAGAAAGGCCGCCTCCACACATGGAAGCGGCCAGTACCTAAGTGAGGCTTCCCGTTCTTGGGGGCCTCGTTTTGCCGCGGCGTCACTTGGGCAACCAGATTACCTCCCCTTCTTTGCCGGGGGCAAAGTCTCGAATGTGCAACCTTATACCTTTGGCATCTAGAGCTGCCGCTTCGTGAAAACGGCGAACAGCCATATCATCTCGCGAGGGATCTAAATGCACACTGCGGACAATGGGCGGGCGTTTACGACATTTCGCAAGCGCACGGAACATCCGTACTGGAGTTGAATGCCCCCATCCTATGCATGATTTGAGCTCCTCTTCATCGTACTGCATTTCCAATAGAGCGACACGCGCTCCATTCAGAAACTCAACGAAAGCATGGTCGGGTTCTTCGGGTAGCTCGAGATCAGTTGCGACAACTACCGCAATCCCTCCAGGTAACTCAAAGCGATACGCAACGCACCCACCAGGATGCGGCACCGCCATGGTTAATGCCTTGACCGGGCCAAGCTGGATTGTCTCGCCGGGCCGAAACTCAATATGTTCTTGCGTGGCATGAAGCATATTGAGCCCTACCGGGAAGTTATCGCTTCCATCAAACGAGCGTCGGATGACACGGTCCATCATAATCCCAGTCTCTGGCATCTTGCGAAACGCACTAAGATTGGGACTATGAAACCGCATGACAGCATGTGAATCGAAAAACAACTCGTTACATGTGGTTCCGACTGTATGGTCCCCATGTCCATGAGTCTGTACGTTATGAACCACTACCCGTTTCCTCTGCTTCGAAAGAATGACGGAGCTAATGAAACGGGAGATAATCTCGACGCCACTTCCTTGATCCACGACAATGAAAGTATCATCATCGTTAGAGGTTTTGCCCTCCAGAACGATACCAATCGAGAAAGTGCGCGCGCCGTGAATCTTGCGGTCGAAATCCTGATGCGAGATGCCAAACGGCGCTGTTTCGTCACGAACCAATCGATATCCCGATGGCGCCGCGAAACTGCCGGAAACTCCGCCCAAAATTATGTAATTGGGTGAACGCATTGGCATCGGTATTCCTCCTCTAGGTTGCCGCGGATTATAAAAGAAACCATTGTCCTTATATATAATAAATTGCTTCTGTGTCAACTGTTTCGTTGACAAGATGAACTCTGGCTTACATACTCACGGCAGGCACCCTAATAACAAAATATGGGAAGGAGGGGTTTATGGGGATTCGAGATTTGCTTGCCACGATGATTATTGGCGAAAGCGAGCCGATACAAAAGCTCCTTAGGCAAGTTGCGCGGCTCACCGAACGCGACCCGCATGGCAGAACACCAATTCTGCTCCAAGGAGAATCGGGCACCGGCAAGGAATGTTTCGCCCGCGCGATTCACTCTGTGAGCGCGCGGGGACAAAAACCGTTCGTGGCGGTAAACTGCGGCGCCATCCCCGAAGGCCTTATAGAGGACGCGCTTTTCGGGCACGAAAAAGGAGCATTCACCGGCGCGGCCAACCAGCACAAAGGCAGTTTCGAACGAGCCGATGATGGCACCCTCTTCCTTGACGAAATAGGAGAGCTGCCGTTAATCGCTCAAGTGAAATTGCTTCGAGTTCTCCAGGAGGGAGAATTTGAACGTGTTGGCGGTAGCCGCCCGCTTACGACCGGAGCGCGCATTATTGCGGCGACCAACGCCGACCTTGCCTGCGCTATAAGAGAGAAACGATTCCGCGAAGATTTATTCTATCGCGTGAACGTAATTTCCTTGACGGTCCCGCCTCTTCGAGAGCGGCGAGGCGACATTCCGCTTCTCGTCACACACATCGTTTGCGGATGCTGCGCTAAGATGCAGTGCGCGCCGCCCGCGATTACCCAAGAAGCGATGGAGTACCTCCAGACCTCACATGATTGGCCCGGCAACGTCCGCGAACTCGAAAATATCTTGAGGCGCGTACTCGTTCTTTCTGAGGACGCAACAGTCATCACCCCTCAAGACATCGCCTCTGCTTTAGGAATAGAGGCGATCAATCAATGAGCTCAAAGCGGATTCCTTTGAGCGTCAAGTACCACCCCCTGCGGAGAAACATCTTCCGCGGGGGCTTTTCTTTGTGAAAAGCCCTATTATACATTCAAAAAACTCATTTAAAAATTGACATCCGGCACAATAAATGCTTTAAAAGCAAGGCGCAGAAGTTCTTTGGCACTCTCACGAGCCAAACCCAGATTAGAAAGGAGGCGACATGTCTGAACAGACATCGTGGTCAAATCCTGACGATGCCTACGCGGTAGACAATATCTACCATAGGCTTTCGGAGATTCGCTCCCAAGATGGATACGAGCCTCCGTTCCAGGTAGTGAAACGCCGCGTTCTTGATGAGCGCGAGGGCGACAAGTCCACGTTTGAGGCAACCGTGTGGGTTAGAATCAAAGGGGAAAAGGATTTGGTAATCTCGACCGGAAGCGGCCGCGGACCCATCTCATCCCTGGAGATTGCCTTGCGCAAGGCGCTGATTCCCCATTTCCCTTCAATTGAGAAGATAGTGGGAGTGTATTGCGTAAGCCACACTTTGCCCAACAGCGTTGAAGGTTTGCACGCTGATACGCAAACCATTCTTCACCTTAAGTGCGTAGAGACCGACAGAAGATTTTCGGTAAGGCGGGTTGCGATTAGCGAACCCGGCGCCTGCGAAATGATTCTAATGGATGTCTACGAACTTTGGGCGCTGGTCGAAACGCACGCGGTGGAATTACATTCCTAAACGCGCTTTGGGCTCCGTGAGAGTGAGAGGTGGGTTGCCAGTCGCATTCCGATTGGCAACCCTATTTTATTCTCCTTATTTTATTTAGAGAGCTTCTTCTCGGCCAATTCAAGGCCTATCTCCCTCGGATTTCTATTCTCTTTAACTGCCTTTTTCAAAACAGCCTTGGTGGTTTTTCTTATCTTTCTTTGGACCAAATCGAACATTCTCTTTGGATTATAGCCCCGGTACTCGGCATAAGATGAAATAACACCGCCGGCGTTAGCGACAAAATCAGGAACAATTAAAATTCCTTTCTTAGCGAGCCAATTTTCAACACCTTCCTTCATAGGGATGTTGGCCCCCTCCACGATTATTTTGGCCTTGATTTCGTTTTTATTGCCGTCGTTTATGACATCAGTCACGGATGCTGGGATTAATATATCAACCGGCAAACCGAAAATTGAATCATGGCCAAGTTTTTTGCCTCCCGAATAATCGCTCACGGATTTTTTCTGTTCTTTAAGTTTATTTAGAGGAGCCTCTTCCAAACCATTAGGATTGTAAATCGTTCCATCTCTGTCAGAGACGGCCACAATGTTAGCGCCCATCGACTTTAAATATTTAAAAGTGAAGCTGCCGACATTGCCAAAGCCCTCTATGGCTACCGTCGCTCCTTTAATATCTATGCCTTTCATTTCGGCCGCTATGGCCGTGGCTTCGGCGACGCCGAAACCGGTGCTTCCGAACTCGTGGGGTATGCCGCATTTTTCGCCAGGCTTTCCGAAAACTTTCATACAGAGATTAGCGGGTTTCCCTGTTGCCGTGCGCCAATTGCCGGTCGCCTCCACAAACCATTGCATTTCTTTTTCTCCGGTGTTCACGTCCGGCCCGGCTATATAATATTTGGGCATTAAAGCCTTTATCTTTCTCGCGAAGCTTTGAACAAGCTTTTTCTTCAACTCTTCAGGGCCGCCGGGCCAAATTATTCCCGCCTTGGCTCCACCGAAAGGAATGTCCGCCAAGGCGTTTTTAAAGGTCATAGCTCTCGCGAGTCTCGCCACTTCAACCTCCGTAACATCCGGGGTCATCCTAATACCGCCCTTGCCCGGACCAAGAATTAAATTATCAATAACCAAAAATCCCCTCATTCCTATCTTGGGGTCGTAAACCTTGATGATGTATTCGGGGCCGAACTTGTCCATAAGCGCCTAACATTATAACTCTAAATAAAATGAAAAGGCCACCGCATTTCTTCGGGGAAATCGGTGGCCCAGCGACAATATTCGCTTAATATTAACCTTTTAATAATTCCATCGCGGCGGCTGCCCCTGGGACGTGGCTCATGCTCGCCATTGTGAACCACAATAATGCAATAACAGATAAGTATGCCAGTGAAGAGCCGATAATTCCCGTAACGTTCATTTTAGGCAATACCTCGCGCCTTTTGTACTCGAAGGCCAGTTCGATTACGGCTACGATTAGCAGTAAAGCGAAAAGCATCAAGCCAGCTTTGAAGGCCAGAAATCCAGACGCTATGATGCCAGTCACAAGGAAGTATAAACCGAGTTTAGAACTTACAGAATACGCTATCGACTTCATAATCCTGCCGCCATCCAGCGGGTTGATTGGCAGAAGATTAAAAAGATTAATCAGCGCCATCCAGCTTGCCGTAGCTGCAAGGAACGGATTACCGGTAGCGAAATACAGAAGCGCGACCAACGATGTAAGAGCGAAGCCCCAGATTGGACCCATTATTCCAATGAAGGCCTCCGATTTGCGGGAAGGAAATTCTTCATCCGCGACAGCGGCTCCGCCGATGAAAGGCAGAAAATAGATGCCTTTGGTTTTCAAGCCGTACTTCTTCATAGCCCAGACGTGTCCACTCTCATGAACGAAAATTAAGATTACGATAATCGCGGCGAACTTCCAGGTGAAGAGGTAAGCGTAAGAGGCTAAAGAAAGTCCAAGTAAGGCCCCTTTACCAAACTTTAAAGCTTTGGCTAGCTTTAACAGAACCGGTAATATCTTCACTCCCATCTTTGTGATAAGAGCTATTGAACCAGCGCTGATTTTCTTCATGCTCATTTATATTACTCATGTCCAACTTCGACCCGTGCTTAAAGCGCGGGGCTCAACTGGCATAAGCTTGTTAAGATGTTATTTTAATGAACGACTTTTAAATCGAGAAAACAATAAAATAAAAAATGA